>JBDKRF010000487.1:0-5434 GCA_039683525.1 Clostridiaceae bacterium | reverse complement strand
TAGATGTAGCCTGCTCCGAGGCAAGCTCGTGGACAAAATCTTCGTATTCCTCCTGCGCTGTTTTTGCTTTGTCGCGCGCTGTCTTCATCTCGCCGTTCGTTTCACCACGCTCTACAGCGATACAGGTTGCCAGCGAGAGCGACAAACTCGCGTCTTGCATCTTCATGGCGAGCTTCGATTCTTTTGCGCGAATCGCAGCGCGCTTCTCCGTTTGTTTTCGGTCGCGCGCCATACGCACTTGTAGCCAAACAACTAGCAGCGCAAACACGCCCGATATGATCTCACCGATGTATTCCAAATTTGTTCCTCTCCGTTCTATTTATATAGGAGCTTGCAGCGTCCGCACTTGTGCCAGTAACCGCTGCCACCCTGATTGATCCCCTCCACAACAACGCCAACGTCGCGCCCCTTCGCGTGGATGACCATGCCGCGGCCCAGATAAAGTCCGATATGCGTTTCATCCTCGGTATTCGTGGTGCTGTTTCGGAACAGGAAATCGCCAGCGATCAGCTCGTTGCGCGCGATCACGTCGCACAGAGCCCATAGCCCGTCGCAATTCTTACGATCTTCCCAGATCCCCGTCTCACGCATGAGCCAAGAAAGAAAGCCAGAGCAGTCATGCGCCATGAGGTCGGCAAAGCCCGCTTTGTACTGGTTGTCGCGGAATGCAAGCGCGCGCATGAACTCGTCGTCCATTGCTTTGATCTTCGCGTCGGAAAGATCGGTTAAAGCGGATGCGCCCCAAACATAAAGATCGCCGATTCGTATCAGCGCCAGCGCGCAGATCGCCTTTGCCTTGTCCGATACCGTACCTTTCTTGACCGGCTCCGTCTCCGTAATCGTGCCGTCAATAAGAGCTGCCCACGTTTCCTTGCCGATCACTCCATCGACGGTCAGCGCGGCTTGGGCCTGGAATCGCTTCACCGCCTCCAGCGTGTCTGCGCCGAACGTCTTCCTGGTCACCGTCGTGATATGATCGCCGTAGCAGCCTAGTTCCAAGAGCTTCTGTTTGCAAAAAAGCACGTCCTCGCCGGACGCGCCTTTTCTCAAGTTGCGTGTGTATTCCATCCGTTTCCTCCTGCTGTGGTTTAATATTTTCAAATCCGTCATGGTTTTCTATTGCTCTGCTCATAAATGTCTGTTACGCTACCAGTGTGGGATTTGCATGGTCCAAACGCGTTGAAATTTTTCTTCCTCCCTTTCATTCACCACTTTGACCATGCAATATCAGGGCGCTTCGAAAGAGGCGCCCTAACTATTTATCTAGTGTCCTATGCGGTTCTCTTCCAGAAAAAGCAGGTGATATAGGGTTGCAGGTTGTTGTGAGCAGTGCCGCTTCCGTTATAACCGACCATGCCGGACACGGAGCCAGTATGATCATGCGATCCGCCTGAACCGGTCGTCTGCCCACTCGTGCTACCGCCGTTGGTCATATAGTAATAGGTTGAGGCAGAGCCGCTGCCGACCTTATACGAACCAGACGATGCTTGATGCGCGTGCGCGCCATTGGCGTTGACCGTTACAGATCCGCTGAACGAATGGTTATGCGACGGCATCTCTGCCACCGATAACGCTTGCGTGTTCGCGCCGCCCGTCTTCTCCACGGTGTTAAAGTTGGTGTCTGAGGCATTCACACCCACCGGCACGCGCCCCGTTCCCCAGCGCACCCAAGTTCCGCCGAGGAATATGCTCGCGTCAGCGGCAGAAACTGTCATGCGGATGCTACCTACCGGGAAGATCAGGTTTGCCAGCCACAGAACACTCGAAAAAACAACATTATCGTCAAACTGCACATTTTCACGGAACCGTGCTTGCCAGCCGACATCGAAGCTATCCTCTTCCGCGACCTTACCGACAGCCAATCCCATGCCGGTGCTGCGCACAGAGAGGATGACCTCCGCTGTGCTCAGATCGACATATCCGTACGCTTCGCTGAAATAGTCGCCGAGCGTTACCCGGATATCATAGGTGTACTGGTTCGACAGGCTACCACCGATTCGGTATGAACCGTTTACGGAATAAACAGAAAGCGTAAACGTCGTATCCGTGTAGTACGTCTCACTCTTTCGTTTGTACCCAATTTTGAAAACGCGTGTGTTTTTATTATTGACCGGCGATATCGCGCCTGCGACCGCAACCATGGCGTAAGTACCCGCATTATTGGCGGTGCCGGCAGCGTCGCAGCGGAAAACCGACACGGACTGCACAGATGGCGAGTCATATGCCACAACTTCGAATGTGCTTGTCAGTATTGTGGTTCGCCCACGGCTGTCCGTGATCGTCACACGAATCGTGTTTGTACCCGCGGTGTTCAGTTCGTTCGTCGAAAAAGAGTTGCCCGAATATGTCGACCCGTTGACCGTGGTTGAGATCGATGAGATAGATGATCCATATACCCCGGCGGCGGAAACGCTGACATTGAGCTTGCTCATATGCTGCACATAACACGCAAACTGCGTTACGAGCGTAGCCTCTGCTTCCGAGAAGGTAAGCAAGCCGGTTGGTACGACGCTGGCCGGAATCGCGGCGGATATGCTCACCTGCGTAGTGCCAAGAAGAACCCCGTTTGAATAGGTATCGCAATAGAGTGCTCCGGCGACGCTCGTAGCGTTCGGCGCAGCGTTGGCTTCGTCCAGCGACGGTGTCCATGAAATGCTTGTTGCGGCAGTTTGCGCCGCGATCATCGTTTCCGAGCGCGCGCCAAACTTTGCCCTCAGGGTATGTAAAAACGCGCTCGACGCCGGTGCGAGCGTAATCGTCGCCGCGCTGCCGAGCGTGACGGCGGAGACGGTGGGCGTGGTAATACGCGGGATCGCCGGCAGCGATAGAACCACGCTACCATTTGCCGTTCCGATTGATGCAGAGTAGGTGCAATTCGCTGTAAACGACAACGTGATCTGTTTTGACCCATCTGAGTTGTGGGTAACCGTGCACTCGCCATATGCTTCGCTCTCCGAACTCGCATTGTCGGTCAGGATCATGAGGTATTGGTAGCCCAGTGCCGTGTCATATGGCTCCTGATACTGCGTAATATACTCATTGCGGTAGGGAATCCGCGAGATCGCGAAACCTCTGCCTGTGCGATTGTAGACCCCGCTTCCATCGGCCGATACGCTCATCGCGCCGCGGGAATTCGAATCGACGTTATTACAGTAAACGTCAAACTGCGAGGTGTTGCCCGAGGTCGCTAGAAACACATGGAACCGGATGGTAGACGTGTTGTTGGCGACAGACTGTGATACGACTTTATATTCCAGCCAGCAGGAAATCTTGCTTGCCGCGGTTCCGGAAAGAGAACCGTTGACAATCGTGCATCCGTCATGAATTGATTCATACGGCCAATTTGCCATTTTGTTACCCCGTAATCTTCTTAAAGTTCAGATTCCCGCTCTCGGGCACCCAGGCGAAACTGCCGATCCGCAGCGACGAAAGCACCTGTACATCGTTGACGTACAGCTTGCCGGAAGAAAAGTAGGCGATCGCGCTGTCGGTGGTCACGCTGTCCTCGCTGCCAGAGAAGAAATACAACACATCGTTTTCCAGCTTCAGCTTGATCGCGGACGTGCTCTTTCCGATGACGATGCCGGACGAGATAAGGCGAATAAAGCTCCGCACCGACTCGAACTGCTGCGACGTTTCTCCATTCAATGTCGAAATGCGACTCGTTGTTTCGGTGAAGTTCGCCTCGATCGTCCCCGCCATGATAGAGAACGACGTTTGGACTGTATTCTGAAGTGCGACGAAGTCCTGTGTTCGAACATAGTCCTCCAGCGCGGAGAGGATGATTTGCTGCGCGGATTGTAGAATCGATGTGTTCTGGGAAATCTGCTCCTGTACGATTTCCTTGATCTCACCATGCGTGGTATAGTCCGCCTCGATCGTCTCGATGCGGCTCTTCACCGAAGCGTTATGCCTGACTTCTTCGCCGATTAACGACGGGCGCGAATCTCCGAGCACGATTCCGGTGCTTGCCGGGTTGTTAAGGGGAATACTCAGTTCGGAGAGCACATACGTTTCTTCCGGGCAAAGCGTGCCGCAGGAGACGATCACTTTATCCAAGAATTGGAGCGATTCGACGTTCGCGTCCGCATTATGCAAGTCGACCGCCGAGAGCTTGATCGTTTGTTTGAAACGAGCACCAGTACCGTTCAACCAATCACGACCCCGGTTCATGAGGATCGTTGCATCGGTGATCGCGTCCCACGTGGTCAAACCGATCGGCGCAAAGATTACACCGTACTCAGCCGAAAGTGCCGAATCGACTAGGGAATCCTGCCCTTCATTCACACTTTCTATCGTGAGTCGTGCGTCACTCTCCGATTCCGGGTCTATATCCTTCAGCGCCGCGCCGAGAGGGATGCAGGCGGTATAAGTCTCGGATGCGCTCTTGCTCAGCACAAGGTCGATCAGGTTTTCGCCGAATTCGATCCGTTGCGTCGATGTATCCGGCACATCGGTAAGATAGTCCAGAGTCGGGTTTTCATTATCGTCAAATTTGACAATCAGGTAGCCGCCGAGCGGGTCAATCAAGCTGGTCTTCAAAACTTGCCATGACGAGAGGTAGTCTTTCGTCGCAATGCTGACCGAGCCAGGGAGATCGCAGCTGCCGATCAACAACCGCTGGTTAGCGTTCACCTGCGCATTGTGAAACGCGAGGATCTGCTCCCATATTTCAGTCGCTATACCCTCCATGGTAAATGGTCGAAGGATACTATCTAGCAGGAACGCCAGTGCACCCTCCGCAATGATCCTGCGGTTTTCGTAAAGATCGCGCTCATCCTCGATCACATGCCCTATCCAGATCAGGGTGCCGTCCCGGTAGACCTTGATACGGCTCTTGAGCTTTTCGATCACGCCGTAATATGGATGTTCCTTCGGGATCGTGAACGTAAATTCGCCCGGCTCGTTCTTCTTCTGCGTCAGCGTTGGTTCCAGAACGAATAAATCCGGCAAGCGCGGATCATATAACACGTAGGAATCACAGATGATGCGATACATCAGAGCGCTCCTTTCCGATAGGTGAACGTGATCAAACCCGTACCTGAGATTTCAACCTCCGTATCGCCCTCTATGAGCACCAGTGACGGAACCACATGTGTGCCAGCAGTTAGGTTAATCGTATAAACCAGTCCTCCGATCGTGAACTCAATCGTCATATCGGCGGAAACAGTGATCATCGGCACAACCGGCATGCGCGTGTTGGTCAACGTCACGGTTGCGTTGCCCGATGGAAGTACTGTAATCGTAGTCTCGAAGTGCTCCAGCTTGTATGGTTTCGCACGGCATTTCAGTGATAGTTCGCAATACCCCACATGCCGCTCGACATCCTCCAGCGTAATCCGGGCATCATAGTAGAAGGTCGGGTCGCGATCGAAGATCACATTCATACGTCGCCCGTGCACATCCGCCGCAAATGCGGAAATCAATGTATCGA
>JBDKRF010000486.1:0-1982 GCA_039683525.1 Clostridiaceae bacterium | reverse complement strand
AGAGGATGTCATTTTGACCGGGTCAGACCCGAACATCGCGAACGTCAGCGCGAGCGGATAGATGCCGTCATCCAGCAGCGCGCCGCCCGCCATATCATGCTGAAAACGCCACTGGGTTTTGTTGGCGCTGGCGTCATACCCGAACGTCGCCTGAATCATTTTCGGATGACCGATGCGACCGGAACGCACCCACTCCAGCGCGATTTGGAACGCAGGGAAGAAACGCGTCCACATCCCTTCCATCAGGAAGACGTTCTTTTCGCGTGCCGTGGCAATCATCTTTTCGGTCTGCGCCGCGTTTACGCCGAGCGGCTTTTCGCAGATCACCGCAAAGCCCGCTTCCAAAAACAGCATCACATGATCAAAGTGCTGCGTATGCGGGGTGCCGATGTAGATGATCTCCAGCTCGGTATCCTTTGCCATCTCCTCATAACTGTCATAGCATTTGGGGATGCCAAATTTCTGCGCAAATGCCTTTGCGTGATCCATGCTGCGCGAGGCAACGGCGGCAATCTGCGCGTGCTCAAGCTGCTGCAATCCTTGCGCAAACTGGGTCGCGATATTACCGGTTCCGACGATACCCCATTTCACCTGTTTCATGTGCGTCCTCCTTTGATGATTCAGCATAGGTCGATTCAAGTATTCCGAACGATTATCCCAATGTAACTGACGTTGGCATGCTTTCCGATGAATGCTGTCCATTACGCCGGATAATACTTCAGCGCGAAGTCCAGCAGCGCCTGAAGACGCGGGAGATTGTAGAGGACAAAGCCGACAGCCACTGCAAGATAGATCGGCGCGGTATATCGCTCGCTATGAAGCCAGGCGGTAATCTTCTGTATGAGCATTACGATCAATACGAGAAACGCCCAGCTAAAGTACTTCGTATAGAGGAACATCCCGTTTTCACGCGTTCCCCAGCCAAACAGGCAGACGACGACAAACGCGAACGCGCACCAAAGCACACTGATTTTGGCGAGCAACTGCTTTCGGTTGAGTAAGAATCCCAATATCGCAAGCGCCGCAATCACAAGCCCTGCGATGCTGAAGACGAGCACCGGGTTTTCGCGCCAGACCATGCTACCGTTGGCGATTTCGTTCCACTCGTTAATTTCGCTGGTCAGTACGATCGGCCCTGCGCTGGGGGCAAAGAAAGCACTGCTGACAAGGACGGAAAACTGCATGATCTTTTGCGCAAAGGACCCGACGACATTGGTGTATTTGATCAGGTGAGATACGTGTTGATAGCTCAGCAGCACGTCAAAGCAGCCGAACGCAAAGAGCGCGCCCAACCCCTTCAAACCGGTCATGAGAACCGTCTTCACCCTGCTGCCGAAAGCTGGTTTCGCTTCTTTGGAAACAGGCAGCAACGCGAACACTGCGCTGGTAATCATCGTGCCCGCGGAACCTAACAAGAGGAAGTCTTCGCGCCTGTTGTGCTTGACCAAGCGGTAAAGAAACAGCGCGAGCCAAAACACGGCGAAGATATATTGCTCCGGGAAAAACGAAAACAAAAATCCACTATAGCTGGCCAGCGCAAGCGCGAGCAGGCTGAATCTTTGGTTCAGTTTGAGGTCGGGGATAAGTTTGATCAGCAGATACCAAGTCACGACATGAAACGGAACCTGCGCCATCGTGAGCACGAGCGCTTGAGTGTTTGCAAGCGGCAGAAGCAGCGAAATCAGGTAGGGAATGCTCAAAAACGGTGCGGAGAACAGCGCAAACAGGGGAGAGCGGATGTCGTTTTCGATGCCGCCCAATCGGAAATAGGACTGATAGTTGATGCACGCACCCGAGTCCGAAGAATACAGCAAATCGCACTCCAGCCACGGATGCGCAAAGGCGTTGGTCTTGAGAAAAAGAAGCCCGACAGCCAGCATGAAGACGAGCGAGACGCCCGCTAAAACCCGGTATTCCAGCGCGGTGAAGTCAGCCGCGATCTCCTTGACGATGGGCTGCAACAATGCGTAGAAATATCGCAC
>JBDKRF010000485.1:0-2195 GCA_039683525.1 Clostridiaceae bacterium | reverse complement strand
ATGCATCGCGGCGGCAAACTTTGCCATAAACGGGCGGAGCGTGGAGACCACGGCCTCGTTGCGCTCCCCATACTTATAGTCGTTATACTCCACGCAGTTTGCCATGTTGATGATGCAGGACATATAGAAGAGCGACTGTCCCGCAGAGACCATCATGCAAAATACGCAAAGCAGCGCAATGTTAAACGGCAGCACCGGTAGCCACCCCAGCAGGGCAATCAAGGTATAACCGATGACAGCCGTGAGGATACTCACGTTTTGCAGGCGGTTTCTACCGAGTTTGTTGACCAGCGCCGGATACAGCGCGTTGACCGCGACCATCGTGACGCCGTATGCCACAACGACGTAGAAATAGAGCGTACCGTTGTAGCCAATCTCTATGTACAAAAGGTTTGCGGCAAGCGCGATGAGCATTGTACTGCCGATGTTGTAGAAGAGCATCGAGAGCGTCATCCAGAGCACCTGGTCGTTTCTTGCGATCGTCTTCCACATCTTCTTGAGGGAGATGTTTTCACCTTGCTCGACCTTGCGGCGCGGCGGCTCTTTGACCGTGAAATACAGCATTGCCTGGCAGCCGATGAACACCACCGCAATCAGGATCGACACGAAGCGATAGCCCGCACGCATGTCGCCGACCGTCACCTGCGGAATGATGCCCTGCGCCAGAATCGCGCCGACGCCGGCAAAGAGCACCGTCAGCGTAGTGATGGAGTTTCTTTCTTGCTTGATGCTCGAAAGGCTCGGCAGCATCGCCCAGTATCCGATATCGTTCATGGTAAACGTGGATTCCCAGAGCAGGTACATGATCGTCATAAAGACGACGAATCTCCAGCCGGGAATGCTCTGCACGTTGAACATAATGATGAGGACCAAGCCGCAGAGAATCGCGCCCAGAAGGATCCATGGGCGGAATTTGCCTTTTTTAAAGTGCGATCCTTCGATGACTGCGCCCATGAGCGGGTCGTTCATCGCGTCCCAAATGCGCCCACCAACGCCGATGATCAGGATCAGCGTCGTAAACTGCGCGAGCGTTAGCGAAACACCGAACTGAATATAGATCAGCAGGAAGGAATCGATCAGGGCGTAGCTCATGTCTCGGCCGATACCGCTGATGGAATAGAACCATTTGTTGCGGTTGAAGGTCTTTTTCCGAAGCAGCTCGGCAGCGGACTTTTCGTCCGTTCCGGCAGCCTCTTTTGCCACCTTTGTCTCCATTTCGTTCATACTCCCATTCCAAGAATTGCATTGTAAGATAGGCTGGTTCGGTCAGGCGACCGTCTGAAAGCAAGCGTATCACACTCTGTTCACAATGACAATCCTTCTGAATAATTCTGTATGGTTCGTCCGGTATACAACCGCTTCGGACATCAAAAAAGGACGGAGCGGAAAGGGTTTCAGTTCACGGACAGTCTTTGTGTTGGATTGAAGCATCGCGGGCGGATGATATCCGCCCCTACATCCGCGTTAGCGAAGTAGCCCGAAAAACGCAACTGTTTGATTCGGTTTAAACCTAGATTTTCTGGTGCGCGTGTAGGGGCGGATATCATCCGCCCGCGCATCCGCGCCGCCGCGCCACCACGACTCGCGGGAAAAAAGAGCTGTCCGTTTCCAGACAGCTCCAAAGAATCTTTTCCATATCAGTTTTTTCTCAACGAAAGCTTGCTTACAGCTTGATCTCGCCCGTGAACACGATCTCGGCTGGACCCGTCATGTAGACGTGGTTGTCTTCCGCCCAGTCGATGTGCAGCGTGCCAAGCTCGATGTTGACATCCACGCTTCTGCCCGTTCTGCCGTTGAGGAAGCTTGCGACAGCGGCCGAGCAGGCGCCAGTGCCGCAGGCGAGCGTCGGCCCGCAGCCGCGCTCAAACGTGCGCATCACGAGCGTATGATCGTCCACCACCTTGGCGAAGTTGACGTTGGTGCGCTTGGGGAACACGCTTGCGTGCTCGATGTCCCAGCCCATGTTCATCCACTTCTTGTCGGTCGGATCGTCTACATAGATCAGCGTGTGCGGAACGCCGACGAGCACCGTGGTATAGCGCAGCGTCTCCCCCTGCACGGTGAGCGCGCGGTCGATGCAACGCCCTTCGCCGACGACGGGTATCTCCGCGCATTCCAAATACGGCTCGCCCATGTCTACGGTTACGCCCGAAACCTCGCCGTCCTTCATCACGAGCTTCGGCCGCATCATTCCC
>JBDKRF010000484.1:0-1866 GCA_039683525.1 Clostridiaceae bacterium | reverse complement strand
TCGATATCAACGAGGCGACGCTATATGCCGACGATGGCGCGGCCGAAGTGGTCAAGGAGTTCAAGAGTGGCACGCTGACGCTGGGCATCGACAACATCGGCGCGGTGGTTGCGAGCGATCTCACCGGTTCGCAGATTGATGATAACAAGGTTCTGGTGTCCCAGAGCGAGAACGGCGGGCAGCCGGTTGCAATCGGGTTCCGAGCGAAGAAGAGCAACGGCAAGTACCGTTACTTCTGGCTCTATCGCGTCGTGTTCGGCATTCCCGCGACGAACCTGCAGACGAAAGGCGACAACATCACGTTTTCGACCCCGTCGATTGAGGGAACGATCATCCGACGCAACAAGCTGGATGGACAGGGCAAGCACCCGTGGAAGGCCGAAGTCAACGAGGATGATACCAGCGTACCGGCGGCGACGATCTCGGGTTGGTACACGCAGGTCTATGAGCCGACATTTGCGGCGGAGGGTTAACAGATGGAAAACGACAGAGGCGCGATGATCAAAATTGGAAATCGGGAGTATGAAATACTGCTGACCACGCGTGCGACCAAAGAGTTCGCAAAGCGTTATGGTGGGCTTGAGCATCTTGGCGATAAGCTCATGAAGTCGGAGAACTTCGAGCTGGCGCTGGACGAGGTGGTGTGGCTGATCACGTTGCTCGCGAATCAGAGCACGCTCGTGCATAACCTGCTCGAGCCGGAAGATAAACGTGAGTTGCTAACCGAGGAAGCGGTCGAATTGCTTACCACACCATTGGATCTCTCCGGTTACAAGACCGCGATCATGGAAGCGATGGTCAAGGGAACGAAGCGCTATGTCGAAAGTGAGGAGGAACCCTCAAAAAACGTGTTGGTCGGGCAAGCGACGAAGAGCTGTTTGCCCGACTAATCTTCTACGGGGTGACGCTGCTAGGACGGCCGGAACGCGAGGTTTGGCTCATGCCGCTTGGCGCTTTGCTCGACCAGTGGGAGGTGTATCGGCAATATCACGGCTTGTCAGACGGTAAAAGGATACAGTTTATTGACAATGTGATTGGCTTATGTCAATAAATGGCAGCAAACCCTGTACTTAATTTTCGAGTGCGCTTGTGCACTTTTTAATTGTGTCCCGCCAATGATTGTGATAGACTAGCCCTATATTTTCGTCACAATGTGATAAATGAATGGAGCAAAACATGAAGCGGTTACGAAATACGTTTCTGGATTTAGCTACTCGCATGATCGGGTTTGGTCTTCTCATTGGTATCGTTTTTCCGTTCTTTATGAGTCTTTTAGGCGTACCGAAATCAGTAGCATTCAGCGGATTGTTTCTGGCATCTTGTATCATTGCGGGTGTGCTGGTTGGATTCGTCAATATTCTGATTTCGCGTATTACCGTTCGTAGTAAACTGACGGTACTAACGGGGAAAATGCGCGAAGTAAAAGATTCAATCATCATGATTTCTGAAAATGGCAGAATCGGTGATTGCAACCCGGAGCATTGCAGCATTCCCGTGGAAACGGATGATGAATTCGGACAGAGCGCGACTGCGTTCAACGAACTCATTACGTCGTTTGCAGGTTCGCTTCGGATGCTTGACGATATCAAAACGTTCACAGCGATCTTTTCCAGTCAACTGGATTTGCACGCGCTTTCGGAATATGCGCTTGATCGCGTCATGAATGGAACCGGCGCGGATGCCGGCGCGATCCTTCTTGAACAGGACGGCGAAATTTGCGTGCTGCAATCGTTTGGTATTCGCGAAGCAAACTCGCTCTCCAGCGATACCCATATTCTCAACTCGTTTTCTAAAGGCGAGTCGTATATCATTTCGCATCCGGATGAGATCATTGTAGAGAGTACACTGACTCAATTTCATCCGAAG
>JBDKRF010000483.1:0-9667 GCA_039683525.1 Clostridiaceae bacterium | reverse complement strand
CGCCGACCGGGTCAGGCCCGTATACGTAACAGCTCACTGCTCTGGACGACGGCTACTATTTCGTGACGGAAGCCTCCTTTGGCGGCACGGTCGAGAACGCCTACACGAAGTACATGCTGCAGGTTGTGGACAATGTGACCGTGACCGCGAACTATGCCGCAACGTTTTCAACGCAGACCGGCGTCGCCAGCGGCAGCATGACCGTCTCGAACCGGTACCTCTACGCACTGCCCGAAACCGGCGGCGTTGGAACGACTCGATTGTACACACTCGGAGGACTCCTCCTTGTGATGACGGTGATCATACTTTGCCAAAGAAAACGCGTAAGCCGCCCGAGATAAGGGCATAGACAAGGCACCAACATATTCCAAATAGATTCAACCAAGAAGCACAGAAAGGCAAAACCATGAAAACGACAAAGAAATTGCTGCGTTCCCTTCTGATCATGGCGATTCTGGTTTCTCTCTGCTTTACCAGCGCGCTGGCAGCGGGAAACAACACCGTCACAATCAGCTCGGACACCTCCGGGCACACCTATCAGGCGTATCAGGTCTTTGCAGGCACCTTTGATACGGTGAGCGGAAAGCTGACCAACGTCACCTGGGGTACGGGCGTTGGCAGCGCGGCTCTTTTGACCGCGTTGAAAGCAGCCCCGACCTATGGAACCAGCTTTTCCAGCTGCGTGACCGCGGCGGATGTTGCGAACGTGATCAGCACGAGCTACGCCAACAGCTCGGCGT
The DNA here is from genome assembly GCA_039683525.1 of Clostridiaceae bacterium. Lineage (GTDB taxonomy): Bacteria > Bacillota > Clostridia > Christensenellales > CAG-138 > UBA7703. Next base: position 8,927 of record JBDKRF010000483.1, on the reverse strand, counting down.
TTGCAACCGCGTTTGCAAAGATCACAGGCGCGCACCTGTCCACCACGCATAAGGATTCCGGCTCGCCGACCGGGTCAGGCCCGTATACGTATCAGATCACTGCTCTGGACGACGGCTACTATTTCGTGACGGAAGCCTCCTTTGGCGGCACGGTCGATAACGCCTACACGAAGTACATGCTGCAGGTTGTGGACAATGTGACCGTGACCGCGAAGACGGATAAACCCGCCATCGCGCTGAAGGTTCTGGAAAACAACGACGCTACCTATCAAAACACCTGGAACGATGCCGCGGATTACAGCGTGAGCAACGCCGTTCCGTACCGCATTGTCAGCATCGTGCCGGATATGACATACTTCGATACGTATTATTATCAGATCACAGATACGATATCTTCCGGTTCTACCTATGATGCGGGCAGCGCGAAGGTATATTATGTGCCCAGCGGCACCGCCATGTACGACGTGGAGACGGAAACCGCAACCGGCGCGGGCGGAACGCAGCTCACCAGCGGGTTCACCGTTTCCTCGACCGGCACCGGCTTTACCGTGACGTTTGACGATCTCTCCGCAACGTCGGGCGTTCCGGCGCTGGGCGACGGTTATATCGTTGTGGAATACACCGCGACGCTCAACAGCGGCGCAGTCGTCGGCAACCCCGGCAACCCGAGCGAAGTTTACCTCACCTACAGCAACAACCCGAACAATGCGGATGGCTCCGGCACGGGCGTTACGCCGAAGGACGAGGTCGTTGTCTACACCTTCAACCTCCCGATCAACAAGGTGGACACGACCCCGGTTGCACTCACGGGCGCTACGTTCGCGATCTTTACCATAGAGGCGAATGCAACCACAGCTGCGGGCGATCCCAATACCGCAGCGAATTTTGCCACGGCGCTGACCTTCTCCGGCAGTGCGGGCAGCTATACGCGCGCTTCCTCCGGCAGTTACACGCTTGCGGACAACGGCAGCGGTTCCTACGCGATCAGCGGCCTTGACCAGGGAACGTATTACCTGGTTGAAATCGCGGCACCGGCGGGATACAACCGCCTAAGCACGCCTGTTACCGTAGTGGTCGATTCGTCCTACAACGACGGCGCTCGCAGCTCCGCCTACGTGGACGGGCACATTCCTGATGTGACGCTGGATCAGCTCACCGGGGCTACGGTCAACAGCGGCTCACAGCTGACCGTCATCAACCAGGCGGGCGTGACGTTGCCGGAGACCGGCGGCGTGGGCACGAAGGTCTTCGTGGTCGGCGGTCTGTCCCTGATTCTGCTGGCGCTGATCCTCGTGATCGCCCGGAAACGTTCCTCTTCCGAGAGGAATTAATCTCGAAATCTACTACGCGGTGGGCAGACCGGAGGAAACGCCGGTTTGCCCATGCGCGCGGGATGTGGAATGAAGAAGCTTTTACCGAACTTGATGCTGGTGTTGGTTTTTGTCGCCGGGTTGACGCTGCTGCTCTACCCGACGGTGAGTAACTATATCAACACACTCCATCAAAGCCACGTCGTCTCAAGCTATGAGGCGGAGGTGGCAAAGCATCAGGCAGAGGACTATACGCCTCTTCGCGAGGCCGCGGCGGCATACAACGCGGCGCTTGCCGCAAATCCCGACCGGTTTTTGCAGACGGATGAGGAGCAGGCAGACTACAACGCGCTTTTGAATCCGTTCGACAACGGGATCATGGGCTACGTGGAGATCGACAAGATCGACGTAAAGTTGCCGATCTATCACGGAACGGACGACAGCGTATTGCAAGTTGGCACGGGTCACGTCGCGGGTACCTCGCTGCCGATTGGCGGCGCGGGCACGCACTGCGCCATCTCCGGCCACAGCGGACTGCCATCGGCACTGCTGTTTACGAATCTCGAGCAGTTGAAGATCGGGGATACGTTCTCCCTTCACGTGGTAAATGAGACGTTGAACTATCGAGTCGATCAGATTCAGGTGGTTGAGCCCAGTGACCTCACCGCGCTGGACATCGTGCCGGATCAGGATTACTGCACGCTGGTCACCTGCACGCCATATGGCATCAACTCGCATCGGCTCATGGTGCGCGGCGTTCGTACACAGGACGAAACACCGGCAGCCGCAGCCGCATCCATTCAGACGGTAGAGGCATCTGCCGAACCCTTTGACGCAACCCCCGCACTGATCGCGATTGGGATTCTTGCAAGCATCCTTCTTCTGCTGCTGATTGTGGAGAAGAAAACGCGGCACAGGAACCGCGCGAGTGGCAGACGCTAAGACGCTACGGGCATATTGCACCGAGGCATAAGAGAAGTTTAGAGGAAATTATTACTTTGAAAGATAATCGGGCAAAACAGAATCAACACGCGCGCAAAATCGCCATTTTGTTGGCGCTCTTTGTTTGCCTGATGGTACTGATACCGCACGGGGCATTGGCAGCGGAATCGCCGGATCCGACAAAAACGTGCTCGTTGACCCTGCATTGCAGCTATCAACTCAAGCCGTTGCCGGGGATGCAGCTTCGCGCCTATCGCGTGGCAGACGGAACCGCGGATGTCGGCTTTACGCTCAGCGGCGCGTTTTCATCGCTGCCGATTCAGCTCAGCGGACTGAGCGCCGCGGGTTGGGCAACCGCCGCGTCAACGCTCGCCGCATACATTCAACCGAATGGAATCGCCGCGACTGCCAGCATTCAAACCAACGCTACGGGCATCTCGACGGCAACGAATCTTTCGCAGGGATTGTATCTGGTCGTCGGCGATACGCTCAAGATCGGGCTCAACTCGTACTTTGTCGAGCCGTTCCTAATCGCGCTGCCATCGTTGACCCAAGCGGGCGCCTGGACATACGATGTGAATGCATACCCTAAGATCGTAGACCCCGAAGAGGGGGTTCCGCCTTATTATGATCTGCTGGTCATGAAGCAGTGGGTGGATGCGGGTACGACCGCAAAGCGACCGGACAGCATCGAAGTTGCGCTCCTGCGCGACGGCGTGGTCTATGACACCCAAACGCTGCGCTCGGCTGACAACTGGCGCTACACCTGGACGAATTTGAGCAATCAATATATCTGGTCCGCGATTGAGACCACGCGGCTTGCCGATTATACGGTCAAGTATCAGCGTAGCACAACGACGTTGGTCATCGTCAACACTGCGCGCTCCATTAGCACCGACGACGGCGGCACCGACAAGAATATCCCGAAGACAGGATTGACCTGGTGGCCGATCTATCTGCTCGCGGCGGCTGGTGTTGTGCTTTTCACCGTCGGCTGGCGCAAGCGGTACGGGTCCGGAGGCAAGCATCATGCATCGTAAGCAGGGCACGCTCTTTATGATTGCCGGAGCGCTGCTGTTGATCACCGCGGGGCTGCTGTTTTATCGCAATCTTCAGGAGGAAACCGAGGCCGAGGTATACGCGTCCAACGCGCTCAAGCAGATTCAGAAGGTGCTACCCTCGCTGGAGGAAAAGAGTGCGGCTATCGTTGCCGCGGCAAACGATCCGGACGAGACAGCGCTGATCGCAGCGCAGGCGGATGAAGCGCAGGATGCGGTCGCGGAAGCGGCGCAGATGCAGACGATTCAGGTGAAAGAGGATACGTATATCGGCGTCGTTCAGATTCCTTCGTTGAATCTGGAGCTTCCGGTCATGAGCGATTGGAGTTATCCAAAACTCATGCATTCTCCTTGCCGCTATGCGGGTTCCTATCTGGACGACACGCTGGTCATCGCGGGGCACAGTGTACGTGCGCATTTTCGCGGGCTACGGCTGATTCAGGTTGGCGCAAGTGTTGTGTTTACCAACGCGGTTGGCAACGTGATTCTCTATCAGGTCGTGGCGGTGGAGACGCTCGGTAGCACCGAGGTAGATAAGCTGATTCACAACGACTACGATCTCACGCTCTTTACCTGCACGCCGGGAGGCGTTCACAGAGTCGTCGTTCGCTGTAATCGAGTCTAAACGGACAATAATCTACTGAGAAGCCGCAGAAAATCAAGCAGCAAGATTAAAATAAAACGGCATGTCGCTTTTTGAGCGCATGCCGTCTTTTGTTTTTTCATATGGTTTGTTCAGAAGTGATCCACAAAAACCAAAGCCGAGAACGATCCGGTTGTTCTCGCAGAAATGCTTCTATGTGTCACGATTCGATGGTTGTTTTAACGACGGCGACACTCCACGGGAAACACCTGAAGAAGTGCACCGCACCGCGTAGATTTGCGCGAATCAACGCCTGAAACTGACGGTGCGTCCAATGTTGGATGTGTCCTTCCGGGTTGCCAAGCCGCGATACATGCCGCAGCATCAGCAGATTGCCGAGGCGAAACCACGGCTCCAACGGTACGGTGACGATGATGGAGCTACCTGCCACGCGCTGCGCTTCACTCAGCGCACAGATCGGGTCTGGAAGATGCTCCAGTACTTCACACAGAAGCACTGTGTCAACACTGCCATCCGCAAAAGGAAGCGAACACACGGAACCCAAGACAAAGTGAGCGTCAGGATTGCTCTGCTTTGCGACGTCCAGCGCGTCCTCTGAAACATCGAGCCCTATGATGGTTTTCTCCTCAGCGCGCGCATGCAATGCCTGTATCACAAAGCCCTCACCACAGCCAGCATCCAGAATATCCGCACGCTTAATTGACGAGCGTGAGCCGGAAATTCTGACTCGTTCGAGCAGCGCCTCGGAAACGATCCGGTCGGTCAACCGACGCACCAACAGGCGGCGCAGCGGATTCTTCGAGTGATACTTTTGCTCGTTTTCCGATTTTTGGGGCGAATCGGGAAACGACTCTTTTCCGCGAAAAACGAGAAACTTGCCAAGCACATAGTTGAGCACGATCACGAAGACCATCACGAATCCCTTGGCGAGGACTTCGTGCAGATGGAACTGGTTGATCAGCAGGATGAGACCAAAATAGTCGACAAGGCCGGAGAAACCGCGTGCAACCATAAACCCCAGGAATTCCTGCCAGAAGCGGCTTTTGCGCGTACTGCGGAACACAAAGTACTTATTGAGCGCAAATCCCGCAACGCGGCTGAGCACGAGGGCGATGAGATTGGCGATCTCAAAGCGCATTCCGAGGGATAGAAGGCCTGTATAAACACCAAGGTTTGCAAGCGTGATCAACACGCCCGAAATACCGTAGCGAATGATCTCTTTGGATAAAAATTTCCGAATCACAAATTGTTCCTTTTCTTTTTACTGGGACTCGTCGGGAGGCGTTTGCCGGATGACCGCTTTGATATGATCCTCCGTATAATTACGCTGTGCGTTCGTCTCCACGATCATGCTGGCAAGATACCCCGTTCCAAAGAACTGCATGCCGAGGATGATGAGCATGACGCCAAGCAACAGCAGAGGACGGTTGCCGATGGTTTCTCCCATCAACCACTCGACGGTCAGGATAGCGCAAAGTACGAATCCGATCAGGAAGGAGATCAAGCCGAATCGGCCAAAGAAGTACATCGGTCGATCATGATACTTCAGCAGAAACAGTGTCGTCATCGAGTCAAACATCCCGCGCAGATACCGCTCAAAGCCAAACTTTGACGAGCCGTGTGCGCGCGCGTGATGCTGCACCGCGACCTCCGTGATGCGAAAGCCGGATCTCGCCGCCAGTACGGGAATATACCGGTGTAGCTCGCCGTAAAGCGTGAAGCTACGCACCACCTCGCTGCGATACGCCTTAAAGCCGCAGTTGAAATCGTGCAGCTTGACGCCGGAGCCCTTCGCCGTGACGGCGTTGAAGAGGCGCGAGGGGATACGTTTTTCGGCAGGGTCGTTGCGCTGCTTTTTCCAGCCGGAGACCACGTCGTAACCCTGCTCCAGCTGCTCAAGAAAGCGCGGGATCTCATCCGGATCATCCTGCAAGTCCGCGTCCATCGTGATGATGACGTCTCCGCTAGCGCGGGTGAATCCCGCTTGCAGTGCGGCAGCCTTTCCGCGATTTTTCCGAAACACGATCAGCCCGACTCTGTGATCTTCATGCACGAAGCCCTCGGCAACCTCTTTGGAACCGTCGGTAGAGCCATCGTCAACAAACCAGAGTTCCCAATCGGAGAGTTGACCGGACGATACGCAGCGGTTTGCGCTCTCGCTTACGCGCGCGTAAAGCTCCGGCAAGGAGTCGACCTCATTAAAAAACGGAATGACCAGCGTCAGTTTTTGCAGCATATCGTCCTCCTTCGTCAATCCGCCGCGCGGGAGGCATTTCGTAAAACGCTCGCAATCGGGCAGCCTTCTACATAGATGGTATACCAAAGCTCGTAACCGTCATGCGAGACGTTGTTACCAACGACAAGGCGATAATCCGCCAGCTCATACATGCCGTCCGGCTCAAATCGAATGCGGGATTGTTCTTCCGGTGTGAGCAGCAAAACCTGAAACTGCACAACGATCAGATTCTCAATATTGCTGTTGATCACGATGACGTCTTCTTCCGCATGCTTGAGTAGATACTTGATTGCGTTATATAAAGACGTGCGCGTTGTATCGCGGAGGAACTGTGTGCGATAGGGAACGGCAAAGCTGTTGAGATACTGGTGTTCGTAGGGATGGTTCTTCACGATCCAACCGGTCTGAAAGAGAAGCGCGCCGCAGATTGCGAGAGCGGCCGTGGTTTTTAACCAGTTGCGACTGCAGCATCGAATGAAGGCAAACACTGCAGACTGCGCGAGAAACACATAGGGTACCAGCAGAAAATACATCTGCCGCCAATCGCCGTAGAGCACCGATTTCCTCAAAATAACCAAGAGCAGCGGGCCGAGAAACAACGCGAGCGCAAAGAGCACATAACGATAAGGTGCTTGCAGCAAGGCTTCCAGCCAGCCTTGCTTTGCTTCGACCGCTTGCAGGGGGAACATGCGCTTGGAAAACCTCTTGGGAAACACGATCAAAAGCACGGACAAGACCAGCGCGCAGAGGAAGAGCAGCTGATACCAAACCTGATGCGAATTCATCAGCCAAACGGGAATGAATGACCACGGGTCATCATTCCTGGGTACCCATTGCCCCATAAACAACGAGGTTCCCTGCCATGTGTCATAGTAGGAAAACTTCTTGATGACCGCAACCATCGACCGCAGCGGGGTCACCCAGCAGGTCGGGTGAATCGCCACATACACAACCAGAAAACCGATTGCAAGCAGTGCGGGTACGATGAGGCTCCTGAGCACCGCCTTTACGCCGTTTCGATAGACGCGGCGAATGAACAAATCCCGTATCAGCAGATAAGCGATGACGAGCGCGGGAAACAACATGCCGATAAAGCGTACATTGGCGCAGATCGCCGAGACGATGCAAAACAGGATGCCGTAGAGCGGTTTTTCCTCTTTCTCAATAAAGAGTACCGTTGCCCACATGGCTACCATGAAGGTCGCGGCGAACAGCATATCTTTGATATAGAAAAACTGCGTGGCAAAGAACCGCGGATACAGATACAGCATGACGGAACCAAGCAGCGCAAGCCAGCGGTTTTGAAAGACGCGCTTGCCCAGAAAGTAGAAGCAAATGTAGCTGATGAAGCAATAGACAAACGTGATCAGGTGGCGGGTGCGCATCACATCGCCAAGATCGGTTTGAAAATCATGGAGATCCTCGAGAAAGACCATCGGCATCTGTAGAAACGTGCCATAGTAGCGATTCTCGTATTCCGGCACAGAAGGATAATCTTCAAGCTCCTGTACATCGCGATGGAACACCTGCTTCATGACATACTTGTAGGCAATGAGCGAATGCTGCCGCTGAATCATCTCATCGACAGACACGCCGTAATCCTGATAATGCAGGACGCCGACGAAAAACATACAGGCGAATATGACTGCAATCAGCAGGGTCGTGATGCGGCGTTTATTCTGCAAGACAGCCTCCTGGTATTCGTAGTTGGAATTTGAAGCGATCGTATGACTTCTTTCTTTTTCTGTATTTGGATACTCGATCTGCCACTGCTCGTGTGCGGTGTATTTCAGGTTCACTATTTTCGTATTGTAATCAGAAAATCAGCATAGATGCAAGGTTTTCCGCAGCATCCGTCTTGCGTGGATGTCTGCATGGATTCAAAGAATGGCCAAAAGAGAATGTTACCGCGTGCGCCAGCGGATGGCGTCCACGCGCGCCTTCGCCTCGGCGACAACGCGCTTTGGCTGCTGCGTGAAGAACTCGACAACAGGCTCATTCTTCGTGATATTCCAGATGCCTGCGATCCGCCCGTCGAGCGCGATCGTGGGGTTACAGATGCCGGATTTCAGAACGACCTTGCTTTTGTACTCCACGGGGAGGACCGCACTTCGATCAGTATACGAAACGATGATCGGATCAAACCCGGAGAGCAGCGTCAGCGCGGGGATATCCGCCGTTTCGTCGTCGCTCGCGTCATAATAGCGGGTGCCGTTGAGCTCAAACCGGAAGAGATCATCCAGCGGCAGTTTGCGAAGTACGCTGGATTCATCCTTCCAGAACCCGAAGAACCACGCGGCGTCGCTCAAGGTAGCGGGTCCGTAGACGGCGAAAAACTGCCGCACCAGCTCCGGTAACACCTCTTCGAATGTCTGCGTTGGCTCGGCGGAGATCAGGTCAAAGTCTCGGCTTGTCATATCCCGGAACGCAACCCTGCCTTGCCTGGCCAGGTAGACGAAGATACCACCCCAGGGCGAGAACAGTGCTTCGACCATCTCCGGGCTATATTGCGCGCGAAAGATTTGGCGAAACTCCGCGCGGGAGTTGACGCCATCCTCCATCAGGCGAATGACTTCCTCTGCGGCAGAATCGATCAACTGCCTGCCAAACATTCCGGTGAGATACGATGCCCCCTGGTGCAGTGCGAGAAGCCTCGGGATATCCTCATAGACCACGCCGTGCAGCGTGCCGCGGTAGAGCCAGGTCTTGGTGAGCTTCGTCTTCCAGCCGGTGATGTCCGCGCCGCGACTGAGCGCGGAGAACGCGACATTGCGGTA
>JBDKRF010000482.1:0-6126 GCA_039683525.1 Clostridiaceae bacterium | reverse complement strand
ACTTACCGAACACATCGTAGAAGCCGAAGTATTCCGCGCTTCTCGATCGCGGTACGAGTTTGCCGAAATAGGAGCGTGACAACGCCTGAATGCCGCCCTGCACGGTACCAACCAGCACTGCAAGCACCCAGAAGAGGATGGTCGCCGTGCTCTTTGCGCCGTTGTAGTCCGCTTGCTTTTGCGTATCCTTGGCATAGACCGCGAGGTCTTTGCCAACATTCATGATGGCGTTTGCCGCGATATCGCGGGAACCATCGCTTGCAAAGCTGTAGCTCACACCCGCAGGGTCGACGGCTTTTTCCGCAAGCTCGTTGGTCACGGTGGTAAACGCTGCTGCACGATCTTCCGCCGAAAGCGAGGCGCGCGCGTCCTCCACGTAATCTTTTGCGAGCGTTTCCCAAGCCTTCTGGTCTTCCTTGCTATCAAACGCCACACCCTGCGCCGAGATGCTTTCGCGCGTGGTTGTAACGAGATCCAGCTGATACGGCTCGACCAGCCTCCCCATAAAGAAGCCGACGCCGCAGATCACGAAATACATCGCGATGGCCACGATGATCATCCGGATCGCGCCGAACTTGCCACTTAGCTTACTAAAGAGAATCGCGCACGGCGCCGCGACAAGCTGCGTCACCAATAACGCAAAGATCATGCCGGTGGTACCGAGGCCCAGCGTCGCGCCATAGTTGGTCGCAAGCGAAATCACCGCGCCGACACCGTCGATATAGAGGAAATACGCAATCAGGTAGATAAAGAGGCCTTTGTTGCTCACGCAGCGCTTCATCGTCTCACCGAGATTGCGGAAGGCATGCTTTGCGAGCTCGCTCGGCGGGGTCTCTACGTAGTGTACCTGCTTGACGTTCTTGAGAATCGGGATAGAGAACACCAGCCACCATACAGTAACGATCAGGATGGCGAATTTCATTGAGAACGTGCTGTAGTTATTGAGCAGCATCACCGCAATCGAGATCACAAACGGAATCGTGCTGCCGCCGATATAACCCATCGCATAGCCCCAGCTCGAGACGCGATCCATGCGCTCCTCGGTGGTGACGTCGGTGAGGAACGAATCGTAAAACACGCAGGAACCGCTAAAGCCGATATGGGAGATCACATAGCCGATGAGCATCCATTTCCAATCGCTCACAAACGCGAGCACGGCGGTAGCCAGCGCGCCAATGAGGATGAACGCGAACAGGAGCTTTTTCTTGTTGCCCTTGAAATCCGCGAGTGCGCCCAGTGTCGGCGCAATGATCGCCCCGATCAAGGAGGCGATGGAAACGCCGATGCCCCACCACTTGTTGCCAAGGTCTCCCGCCATACTTGCATAATAGATCGGGAAAATGACCGCCATGATGTTGGTGGCGTAGACGGAGTTCGCCCAATCATAGAAGATCCAGCTCTTCTCCTGCAAGGTAAAGCGCTTGTTTGGGTCGCGCTGACGCATGAAAAACTCACCCTCTCCCAAATTCAATTTTGATATGGATTGTAAAACAAGAACTGATTGCAGTATAGCATTGTTGCGGGTGAGGGACAAGGAGGTTTACGGGTTGTTTACCGTCTCCGACCGTTTGTTTCGAGATTTTACGATGTACTGATTTTCCTCAAACTTTTACATAACATTACATGATGTGTCCTAATCTTTTCTCCTCGCCCTGTTTTCAAATTCTGCTGTAAGATCAATTCTAAACCACATTTGATGTCACCGAAATGACCGCTTCATTCCAATTCATATGAAAACTCAATTGTAGATTGTTCCGACGAATCGATATTCTCTACATAGAGTGTATCAACCGTGGTTTCAAAGCGTTCGACATTACAGCCCAACTCATCTAATGCTTTCTCAAACTCTGTTTTCTCTTCCACCCTGCCTACTGTCATATGCGGGCAATATGTCACTTTTCGAAACAAAAAGCCTTCTAATATTCCGCTGTAGAGCCTGTCGTGCAGATCGATGATGTTGTCGTTCCCCTGCTTCACGTTCAGGAACAAGTAGCCGTCGCGAAAGTCTCCGGTGATTCCGTTCAAACGAACGTTGAACTTCTTTACACCTTCGAGCACACAAGCAAGATGTTCACGCAGTTCTGCCGTCGAAAGCTCGCCCTCAAACGGAAACACGATGGTGATATGCGGCGCAATGTAGCTTGCCAACGGATCAAACCGTTCCCGAATGGCTTGAATAGCATCTATGTTGTTGCATTTTGGGAATAGGACGATCGCTCTTTTCATCGTTTGCTCCTATCGGCCATTTTATCCATCAAAGATATCACACTTCCACTTTCGTGTCAGTCAAAAAAAGGGTTTCGCGCCTTGGCGCGAAACCCTTTTGGTTCGTTACTCGTTCTCTTTCGGCGTTTCCGTTTCGGGTATAGCGGATGCAGGCTCTGCCCCATCCTGCGGGACCTCCGCTACTTCCACCTCGTCCGAATGCGGCACGATCTCGACCGACACCACGCGGGTGCCTGCCTCCACTCGCATCAGCCTTACGCCCTGCGTATTTCTGGATATGATGTTCACCTGATCCAGCGGCAGGCGGATAATCGTTCCATCGTCGCGAATCAGCATGACGTCCTCGCCCTCCGCCGTCATCTTCAGGCAGGCAAGATCGCCGGTCTTTTCGGTGAGCTGGGTTGCCAGCACGCCCTTGCCGCCGCGATGATGCACGGGATACTGATCTTCCGGCGTGCGCTTGCCCATGCCGAGCTCGGTGACGGTCAGCACGTTTCCGCCCTTGACCACCTTGACCATGTCGACCACGGCGTCGTCATCCGAGAGATTGATGCTGCGAACGCCCATTGCGGTTCTGCCCATGGGTCGCACATCTTCCTCCGCAAAGCGGACGCACTTGCCCTTCTTGCTCGCGATGATGAACTCATCGTCGCCCATGCTGTATTCCACCGCGATGAGCGCATCCCCTTCGCGCAGGCTCTGCACGATGAGGCCGCCCTTGCGGATGTTTTGCAGCTCGCTGACCGGCGTCTTTTTGATGATGCCGTCGCGCGTGGCCATCACGAGATAGCCTTCCGTGCCTTCGCCCGCGACGGGGAACATCGCGGTGACCTTTTCGCCTTCGCCGAGTTGCAGCAGGTTCACGATCGGCATGCCTTTTGCGTTTCTACCCGCTTCGGGAATCGCGTAGCACTTCTTCTTAAACGCGCGTCCCAAGTTCGTAAAGAAGAGGATGTTGCTGTGCGTGCTGGTGACAAACAGGCGCTCGACAAAGTCTTCCTCATGCGTGCCCTGACCGATGACCCCGCGTCCGCCGCGGTTCTGCGCACGGTAGGTATCCGGCGTCAGGCGCTTGATGTAGCCAAAGTGGGTCATGGTGACCGCCATGTCCTCTTCCTGAATCACGTCGTCAAGATCGATGTCGTCGATCATCTGCGTGATCTCAGTGCGGCGCTTGTCGTTGTGCTTATCCTTGATGGTGAGGGCTTCTTCTTTGATGATGGCAAGCAGCTTGCCTACGTCGTCGAGAATGCCCTGTAAATAGCTCACGCGTTCTCTTAGCATGCGGTCTTCGTCCATAATCTTGTCGCGTTCCAACCCCGTCAAGCGCTGGATGCGCATGTCGAGAATCGCCTGCGCCTGCCGCTCGGAAAGGCCAAAGCGGTCGATGAGCTTTTGCTTTGCTTCCGCGGGGCTAGCGCTCGACTTGACCAACTCGATGATCTCATCGATGTTGTCCAGTGCGATGATCAAGCCCTCGAGGATATGCAGGCGCTCCTTCGCGCGGTTGAGGTCGTAGGTCGTGCGGCGGGTGACGACGGTCTTCTGATGCTCCAGATAATAATACAGCACATCCCGCAGCGGCAACACCTTCGGCTCGCCGTCGACCAGCATCAGCATGATCACGCCGAAGGTGGTCTGCAAATCCGTGTGCTTATAGAGCTGGTTGAGGATGACGTTTGCGTTGACGTCCTTCTTGAGCTCAATGACCACGCGCATGCCCGTGCGGTCGGTCTCGTCACGCAAATCAGAGATACCCTCGACGCGCTTTTCGTGTACAAGTTCCGCGATGCGCTCAACGAGTTTCGCTTTGTTGACCTGATACGGAATCTCCGTGATGATGATGCGGCTCTTGCCCGCGCCATAGGCTTCGATCTCCGCGCGCGCGCGCACGACGATTCTGCCTCTGCCCGTGCGGTATGCGCTCGCGATGCCGGAAAGCCCCATGATGATGCCGCCGGTGGGAAAATCCGGTCCGGGCAGCACCTGCATCAGCGCGTCATTGTCGATATCGGGATCGTCGATGAGCGCACAGAGCGCATCGATGGTCTCACCCAGATTATGCGGGGGGATGTTCGTCGCCATGCCGACGGCGATACCGCCGGAGCCGTTGACGAGGATATTCGGAAAACGGCTGGGCAGCACACTTGGCTGCATCAGCGTCTCGTCGAAGTTTGGCATGAAGTCGACGGTATCCTTCTCGATATCCGCCATCATCTCGCTCGCCATCTTACTTAGCCGCGCTTCCGTATAACGCATCGCAGCGGCGCCGTCGCCATCCACGCTGCCGAAGTTTCCGTGGCCTTCCACGAGCATGTAGCGCGTGGAGAATTCCTGCGCCAGACGCACCATCGCGTCGTAGACGGAGCTGTCGCCGTGCGGGTGATATTTACCCAGGCAGTCGCCGACGATACGCGCGCTCTTACGGAAGGGTTTATCGGGCTGTAACCCGAGTTCGTCCATCGAATAAAGGATGCGGCGGTGGACGGGCTTTAAGCCGTCCCGCACATCCGGCAGTGCGCGGTTGACGATGACCGACATCGCATACGCCATGAAGCTCTTTTTCATCTCATTTTCGAGCTTGATGGGTAGAATGCGGTTTGTCGTCACCGTCGGCGTGGGGGTCAGGATTGTCGTATCTTTTTCTTCCATACTTTTACTCTCAATTCTCTCGCATCTGCGCTGTTATACGTCCAAATCGACGACGAGCTTGCTGTTCTGCTCAATAAACTCTCTGCGGGGTTCCACCTTGTCGCCCATCAGGAGGGTAAACAGTTCGTCCGCCTCAATCGCGTCCTCCACCGTCACCCGCAGCATGATGCGCTGGTCGGGGTCCATTGTCGTATCCCAGAGCTGTTCGGGGTTCATCTCGCCGAGGCCCTTGTATCTCTGGATGGTCGGTTTGGGTTCGCGGCCGATCTCGTTTAAGGTTGCTTCCAGCTCCTCGTCAGAATACACATACTTGAGGTAGTTGCCGCGTTTGATTTGAAACAGCGGCGGCTGGGCGATATAGACATAGCCGTTGTCGATCAACGGGCGCATATGGCGATAGAAGAACGTCAACATCAGAATGCGGATATGGCTTCCGTCCACGTCGGCATCCGTCATGCAGATGATCTTGTGGTATCTGAGCTTTGTTTCATCAAAGTCCGCATCCAACCCCGCTCCAAAGGCGGTAATCATGGCCTTGATCTCGGTGTTGGCGAGGATCTTGTCCAGACGCGTTTTCTCGACGTTTAAAATCTTGCCGCGCAGTGGGAGGATTGCCTGATTTGCGCGGTTTCTGCCCATCTTGGCGCTGCCGCCTGCGCTGTCTCCCTCGACGATGAAGATTTCGCACTTGCTCGCGTCCTTTTCCTGACAGTCTGCCAGTTTTCCGGGCAGCGAGGTGGAGTCCAGCGCACTCTTTCTTCTCGTGAGCTCACGCGCTTTTCTCGCGGCGTCGCGCGCGCGGGAAGCGGTGATGCATTTTTCGATGATCATCTTAGAGCAGGCGGGGTTCTCCTCCAGAAAGCGGGTGAGCCCGTCCGCAACCGCGCCATCCACGAGCGGGCGGATATCCGCATTGCCGAGCTTGGTCTTGGTCTGTCCCTCAAACTGCGGCTCCGTGAGCTTGACAGAGACGATGGCAGTCAAGCCCTCGCGGATATCTTCGCCGGAGAGCGTCGCTTCGCTCTCTTTGAGGATTTTATACTTCTTCGCGTAGTCATTGATCACGCGGGTTAAAGCAGCTTTAAATCCAACGAGATGCGCGCCGCCTTCGATGGTGTTGATGTTGTTGGCAAACGTGAAGATATTCTCGTTGTAGCCGTCGTTGTACTGCATTGCGATTTCGACCGAGCCGGTCTCCTGTCCGTCTTCCATCCGCTTTGCGCAGAAGAAGATGGGATCGGGATGCAG
>JBDKRF010000481.1:0-2353 GCA_039683525.1 Clostridiaceae bacterium | reverse complement strand
GGTACTTTTTGAGTCCGTCGCTGTCCATATACTGCATGCCGAAACGCTCCGCCAGCTGGAAGTCGATCTGGATCGTAACCAGCGTGTCTTCTTTGCCGTAGACGTTGCGAATCTGGATATCCAGCTTCGGGCCATAGAAGGCGGCCTCGCCGTCGGCTTCGCGATACGGCACCTTGAGGTCATCGAGAATCTCACGCATCATGTTCTGCGTGCACTCCCAGTCCTCTTTGTCGCCGATGTATTTGTCCTTGTCGTTCTCGTCCCACTTGGAGAAACGGTAGCTCACGTCGTCCGTAAAGCCGAGGGTGTCGATCATGAACTTCGCGAGATCAAGGCAACCCTTGAATTCGTCCGCGACCTGATCGGGACGGCAGGCAAGGTGCCCTTCCGAAATCGTGAACTGGCGAAGGCGGATGAGTCCGTGCATTTCGCCGCTGCTTTCGTTTCTAAACAGCGTGCTCGTCTCGTTATACCGAAGCGGCAGGTCGCGGTAGGAGCGCGAGCGGTTGAGATACGCCATAAACTGGAATGGGCAGGTCATGGGACGAAGCGCGAACACCTCCGCGTTTTCGTCTTCGATGTCCGGCGAATCGCTCATGATGAACATGCCGTCGCGGTAGTGATCCCAGTGACCGGAGATTTTGTAGAGCTCGCGCTTTGCCATAAACGGTGTCTTGGTGAGCAGGTATCCGCGTTTCTGCTCCTCGTCCTCGACGAAGCGCTGCAGCAACTGAATCACGCGCGCGCCTTTCGGCAGCAGGATCGGCAAGCCCTGACCGATGATGTCCACGGTGGTGAAGAGCTCCAATTCGCGGCCGAGTTTGTTATGGTCGCGCTTCTTGGCTTCTTCCAGCGCGGTGACGTAGGCTTCGAGGTCGGCTTTCTTCTCAAACGCCGTGCCATAGATGCGCTGGAGCATCTTGTTCTTTTCGCTGCCGCGCCAGTAAGCGCCGGCGACGTTGAGCAGCTTGATGTTCTTCACGACGCCCGTGCTCTTGACGTGGGGGCCCGCGCAGAGGTCGACGAAGTCGCCCTGACGGTAGAAGCTGATGACAGCGTCCACGGGCAGGTCGCGGATGAGCTCGACCTTGTAAGGTTCGCCGAGCTTGTCCATGTACGCGATGGCTTCCTCGCGGGGCAACTCAAAGCGCTCGATCTTCTGGTCTTCCTTCTCGATCTTTGCCATTTCGGCTTCAATCTTCGCGAGGTCTTCCGGCGAGAAGGTTTCGGGTGTGTCAAAGTCGTAGTAGAAGCCGTTTTCAATCGCGGGGCCGATGGCGAGCTTAGTCTCCGGCCAGAGGCGCTTGACCGCTTGGGCCAGCACATGGCTCGCCGTGTGGCGGTATGCCCAGCGGCCGTTCTCGTCCTTAAAGGTGAAGAACGTGAGCTGATGGTCGCCGGTGATGGGGCGGAAAGCGTCGCTGTGCGCGCCGTCGATGGAGCAGGACAGCGTGGCACGTGCCAGCCCCAGACTGATTTCGTTGGCGATCTCAAGCCCCGTCATGCCGTCGGCAAATTCGCGTTTGTTCCCGTCGGGAAATGTGATGATCATATGGGTTCTCCTCCTGTATTGCCTGTCTTATTATTTTTTGAAACTTTGTTTGGAAAGTGCAATGCAACCTCTAAAACAAATAAAAAACGTCCCGAAGTCTTAATAACTTCGGGACGATAGTGTCGCTACCGCGGTTCCACCCGTGTTCGCGAACAGGTTTGTCCGCGCGCTTTGTTCCGCTGTATCGGGCGGTTCCCGCTTTCGCTCGCCGGATGGTCTTCGCGCCGCCATCCGCCGCCGCGCTCGCACCAAAGTGCGCGGCTCTCTTGGGTGGGTGTTGTGCAGGCGTTACTGCTTCCCGGGTCTTACCGAAAGTACCTTTAAGTATAATCACAGAGTAGGAAAAAGTCAAATCTTTCGGCATCGGCGTTTGCGGAAAATCCGTGAAAATCGTAAGAATGATTGCGGTTTTTGCGTTTATGAGACGGCGGTGGCGGCAAGCTCCACGGCGCGCATGCCCAACACATCTTCCATTTCGTACCAGCCTGTGCGATTGCAGATAAACTCCGCCGCGGTGAGCGCGCCTTCCGCGAATGCCAGACGGCTGAAGGATTCATGCGTGAGCGAGAGGCGCTCATGATCGCTCGCGAGCAGCACGGTGTGCATGCCGACATATCCGCCCGCGCGGATGGCGTCGATGGGTACCTCCGTGCCGGCAGGTAACTCCTCCAGCACCGCAGCGGCGAGTTTTTTCGCCGTTCCGGAGGGGATGTCGTATTTCTTGCTGTGGTGCGTCTCCGTGATGTGATAGTCAAACGATGGCAGCGCGCGGGCGACGAGCTTGAGCGCCGCGAGCAGCAC
>JBDKRF010000480.1:0-5466 GCA_039683525.1 Clostridiaceae bacterium | reverse complement strand
TCATTTGGCATTCATCAAACGAACAGGCACAGTGGAAAGAACAGCAGTGCGTGCAGGCAACCTCTGCCGCCACACTGGAGGCGGATGGCCGCACCTACCAGCGCATGGAGGGCTTCGGCGGTTGCTTCAACGAGCTTGGCTACCGCGCGCTGTCCCATCTAGCGCCCGCCGACCGCACGGCGCTGATGACCGAGCTGTATGCGCCGGCGCGCGCGAATTTCAACCTCTGCCGCCTGCCGATCGGAGCTAACGACTATGCCGAGGACTGGTACAGCCTCGACGAGACCGCGGGCGACTACGCACTCGCGCACTTCAGTATCGAGCGGGACAAGCACTGCCTGATTCCTTATATCAAGGAAGCGCAGCGCTACCAGCCGGAGATGAAGCTCTTTGCCTCGCCCTGGAGCCCGCCGACGTGGATGAAAAACCCGCCGGTCTATAACTGGGGTAAGCTTATCTGGACGCCGGAAAACCTCCGTACCTATGCGCGCTACTTTGCGCGTTTCGTGCAGGCATACGCGGCGGAAGGTGTGAAGGTCGATCAGGTTCACGTGCAAAATGAGCCCGTCGCGAACCAGAAATTCCCCTCCTGCATGTGGACCGGCGAGGAGCTGCGCACTTTCATTCGGGATTACATCGGTCCGATTCTACGGAAAGAATGCCCCGAAACCGAGCTTTGGCTTGGCACGATCAACGCGCCCGGCTGCGATTACAACCGCCTGATCTTTGATAAGTGGGCAAGCGAAGACTACGACTATTTCGCCAACATCGTGCTCACGGATGAAGAGGCGCTGCAATATCTCACGGGCGTGAGCTACCAATGGGGCGGCAAGATCGCCATCCAGCGGACGTTTGAGAGCTGGTGGCCGCGCATTCGGCTGATGCAGTCCGAAAACGAGTGTGGTTTTGGCGACAACACGTGGGATTATGCGCTTTACGTCTGGACGATGATGAAGCACTACATCGGCAACGGCGCGGAGAGCTACCTCTACTGGAACCCGGTATTGGAACCGATCGGGAGAAGCACGTGGGGGGACCCGCAAAACGCGATGGTCACCGTCGATCCCGCAAGCAAACGCTTTACACTCAATCCGGACTTTTTCGTGATGAAGAGTGTCTCCGCCGTCGTGCAGCGCAGCGCTGTGCGTCTCGGCATGAAGGGTTGCTGGGCTGCGGATACCCTCGCGTTCCAAAACCCGGATGGTTCCCTCGCGCTCAGCGTATTCAACCCCTTCCACGAAGTGCGGAATTTGACCTTGCTCCACAACGGCGAAACGCTTCTCTTCCCGCTGGAGCCGCGTTCGGTCAACAGCATCCTGATTCGTTCATTGTAACCCCAGAACAAGCAACAAGGAGTACCCTCATGCAGGCAAAGGCAAGCTATACCAACTACTTTCAGGGACAGACGATACAAACCTCGGCGGACTGCCGCATCACGCTTGACAACGGCGCGCAGGAGCGCGACGTCATCAATATCTACCCCACCGCAATCAATCAGCAGATCGAACGTTTCGGCGGCGCGATCACGGAATCTGTCGGATATACGCTCTCGAAAATGCCACCAGATCGCCAGAGAGAGATTCTCAACGCCGTTTTTGGCGCGGAAGGACTACGATATACACTGGTCCGCACTTCCATCGACAGCTGCGATTTTTCGCTGTCGCAATACGAGGCCTCATCCACCCCAACGGCTCCGTTTGATCTGCGGCATGACGAAACCTACGTCATTCCCTATCTTCAGGCGGCGCAGGAAGTCTGCCCCGAAACGATCGGCATCATGCTGACGCCATGGTCCCCGCCCGCCTATATGAAGAGCAACGGCGAGCGCAGCCACGGTGGCAGGCTCAAGCCGGAGTATTACTCGGCCTGGGCGGAATACATCTGCGCCTATCTACGGGCTTATCAGTCGCACGGGCTCAACGTTGTCAAGCTCTCCGTTCAGAACGAGCCGAACGCAACCCAGCTTTGGGACAGCTGCCTGTTTTCCGGTGCGGAAGAAAAAGCTTTCCTCCGCGACCATCTCTACCCCGCCCTCGTAAAAGCGGGATTCAGCAACGTCGCCGTCTATATCTGGGATCACAATAAAGAGCGCCTGTTTGATCGGGTCTGCGATATGGTCGATGCGTCTACCGCGCATATGATTGCCGGCGCCGCGTTTCACTGGTACAGCGGGGATCATTTCGACGCGCTGCGCCTCGTGCGCGCGCAATATCCGAACCTCAAGCTGCTCTTCTCCGAAGGCTGCATCGAATACAACCGCTTTGACCGGGACGATCAGCTGCAGAGCGCGCGGATGTACGCACACGACATGATCGGTAACTACAACGCGGGCATGAACACCTTCTTTGACTGGAATATCGCGTTGGACAGCGACGGCGGCCCGAATCATGCGCAGAATTTCTGCGAAGCACCCATCCTCTGCAATACAAAAACCGGTGTTTACGAAAAACGCCTGTCCTACTATTACATCCGGCATTTCAGTCACTTTATCATACCCGGGGCGTGGCATCTTTCGACCACAACGTTCTCTACCGAGGTTGATGCGGCGGCTTTTCGAAACCCAAGCGGCAAGATCGTCGCGGTAGTGACCAACAATGCCTCCGTATCGCGTACCGTGTTTCTACGGCTGGAGGGACACATCACTGAGCTCCCGCTCGAAGCGGATTCGATTGCCAGCGTCGAAATCGAGTGAATATTCTTTTCCTGAGACACTTGCAAAAATTTCAAGCGATCATCACACTCACGAAAGACATCTTTCGTGAGTTTTTATATAAGAGCGCAGACAATGTACGATTCTTTGCACGGAAGATTCCGCTTTCATTCCGGCTTGCGTTCAGAATAGTGACAACCTGAATCGTCTTTTTTGAGGTTATGGATGAGAAAGAGGAGGGTTAAACACCCGCCTCTGTTGCGTTGCGCACTCATTTTCGATCAGGTCAACCAATTGTCATCGAGTCTTTACGAAATGTGGAACCCTACGCGAAACTGGATCAATGAAAGCACCTTTATTTGCCCGGAAAGAAATCGTACAATACGTTTTCGCTGTCGCTGCTGAGCTCCTGCACATTCACGAGGCAGACGATCACGTCCGGGTTAAACTCTTCATAATACGCGGCAAAGTTCTCCGTAAAGTGTCTCATGTCCAGCTCGTCGCACGTTTGAACGCAAAGCGAAAACAGGCTGAACGGGACGTTGCCGAAGGAATCGCCATACACGAGGAACCGCTGCTTGATCGGGGCGACATCGCTCCCCCAGTGAACCATCGCTCTGTTTCCATAACCGTATGCGCTATAGGAACGTTGATTGAAATAGTCTGTGCCTCCAAAGTTCTCTTCCGCGTAGGCAACATCCTCATAACGACCGGTCAAGTCAACATTCGCGTCCGGAATCTTGACGGATATGCTCGTTTGAAAACGCGGAATGATCTGACAGAAATCATCTACACCGGCATAATATTGACCGGTGCGTTTCCCCAAAGAACCCAAGAAGGAGTTCTTGTAGATGCGAAATTCGAATTGATTCGCGTCCAGAAGCTTGTCCGGAATATCCGAGACGACACCCATGTTCTGCAGCGTCCGAAAAATCTGAACATACGCCCAGAACCCGGTTTGAGCGTTCCAGTGGTGATCGGTCTTATTGAATGCTTCATCCACGCTGATGCCCTGCGCATGGAGCTCCTCCCGTAAATCCAGCACCGGGACGCCGTTTTTGCGCAGACCGCTAACGAGATCATCCGCGTTCGCGTTTGCCTCATCTTTGATATCGGGCGGAAGCAGATCCTCGTATTCGGAGTTCTTTGTGGGCGCGAGCACAAAGAGGTAAGCTCCGCCATTCTCCGTCTGTTTTTGGAATAGAGCCGTTATTCGCTGTATGCTCGTCTCATTTGAAACCCGGGCACAAACCTGCGTCAGATAGCCGTTGTTCATCTTGACGACTTCGTTCACATACCGCTGGCCGAGCAGCCGCGCTACATAGCCGTTTAGGTTGACATAGGTGGCTCTGTTCGTCAATATGCTTTGATTCAGATCCGTCGTCAGCATCTCGGCATATGCATTCTTAATCAGGTGTGCGCTGGTTCTAGCCGTACTCGGCTCGCGAAGCGCAGCTCCAATTTGCGCAAGTACCGTCGGAATCGTAGCCGAACCTACAATCACAATAAAGAACATAAATATTGTGGCTATGATCACAGACGCGTTGATTTTTTTTAGGATCTTTCGAAGCGCAGTCTTCATGTTGATCTGCCTTCCTTAAAAATTAAAGTAGATAAATGGGTTTTGTGAGCCAATGATGATAAACGAGACCGCCCACAGTAAAATCAGCAGGTAAGCCGGGACTGACAAAGTGTTCACCGCGAAGACAACCGCCTTGTTCTTGCTCGCCAACAGTTTGTTCTTTGCGTTGAGAAACAGCGGCGTTGAGCAAACGATACCTGCGAGGAAGAAGAACCAGTAATCCCGAATTGCGCCGCCTGCATCCACGCCATACAAAGCGTTCCCCTTGACGCCAATCATGCAGAGCATATAGTTCAAGCCGGAATGCATCCCCGGCGAACGGAAGATCACCCAGCCAAGCATGACGCAAAGCAGGGTAAAGACACGATACGTGATCTTCTGCCAACGATGATGAAACCGATTCGGAATATCCGTCAGTTTTTCGAACGCGATCAATACAAAATATCCCAAGCCCCAGATCAGGAAATTCCAGCTGGCGCCGTGCCAGATGCCGGTGAGCGCCCAGACGACAAACAAGTTGAAGACCATTCTTCCGCGCGATTTCACGCGCGAGCCGCCCAGCGGAAAATACACATAGTCCCGGAACCATTGTCCCAGGGAGATGTGCCAACGCCGCCAGAACTCCGATATGGAAGCTGAAATATAAGGATAATTGAAGTTTTCTAGAAAGTGGAACCCGAACATTTTTCCCATGCCGATCGCCATATCGGAATAGCCGGAGAAGTCAAACAAGATTTGAAACGAATACGCGAGTGCCCCGATCCACGCAAAGGCTACCGACCTCGTCGGATCGGATGAGCCGAAAGCAGCATCGGCAACAAGCGCCATATTATTGGCGATGATAAGTTTCTTTGCAAAACCAATGATGAAGCGCTTGACGCCTTCGCTGAAGTCGGAGAGCGTCTCCTGACGGGATATGATCTGATCCGCAATGGTCTGATAGCGTACAATGGGTCCCGCCACAAGCTGCGGGAAAAAAGTGATGTACAAGCCGATATTCAGTGGATTGAGCTGCACCTTTGCGTTATCGCGATAGACATCGATCACATACGACATCGCCTGAAATGTAAAGAAAGAGATTCCCAACGGGAGAATAATCTCCTTGTTTGGAAAGTTAAACCCCAAATAATTCAAGTTGGCAATCGTGAAATTCAGATATTTATAGATGAACATTAAGCCTAGATTGCAGATCACCGCAATCGTTAAGATCGCGCGCTTGAGCGAAGCGGTGCGA
>JBDKRF010000479.1:0-5893 GCA_039683525.1 Clostridiaceae bacterium | reverse complement strand
TGATCTTGCGCTTGCGCTCCGGCTCGACCACGCCCGCGAGTTTGCTTAAGAACCGCTCCCGTGCGTCAACCTTGATGATATTGAGCGAAAGCGTGTCGTGATACACCTGCATGACCTGCTCCGCTTCGTTTTCGCGCAGGAGACCGTGGTCGACAAAGATACAGGTCATCTGGCTGCCGACCGCTTCGTGCACCAAAACGCTCGCGACGGACGAATCCACGCCGCCGGATAGTGCACCGATTACGCGCTTATCCCCAACCTGTGCGCGAATGGCTGCGATCAGTTCGTCTTTCAGGTTCGCCGCGCTGTAGTCGCAGCGAAGATGGCAAACATCCTTCAGAAAACACTCGAAGAGCTTCTGCCCGTTTTGTGTATGGGTGACCTCCGCATGGAACTGAATGCCATATAACTTGCGTTCCTCATCCGCAAATGCCGCAACGGGGCAAGCGTCGGTGGACGCAATCGCGGCAAATCCCTCCGGCGCGCGGGTCACGGAATCGTTGTGATTCATCCAAACGACGTCACCGAGCCCTTGGAAGAGCGGATGACCCGTAAACCGAATCTTGGTATGCCCGTATTCGCGAATCGGAGCGGAGGCGATTTCGCCGCCAAACACCTTCGCGATATATTGCATACCATAACAGATACCCAGCACGGGTACGCCGAGCGAAAACACCGCGTTGTCGCAGGCCTTCGCGCCTTCTTCATAAGCGCTGTCCGGGCCACCCGTCATGATGATTGCGCTCAGGCTCTCGCCTTTGATTCGCTCGATGGGTGCATCGTGCGGAATGAGCTCGCTATAAACACCCGCCTCGCGCACACGGCGCGCGATGAGCTGATTGTATTGTCCGCCAAAATCGAGTACTACGACACGTTCCCGCATAGGTCACTCCCCGCGAAAAACGACGCCGTTTTCATCCGCCCGCTCGATAATCGCGAGCGACTCCAGATGAATCCCTGCGTCGCGCAGGCGCTGTCCGCCGGGTTGAAAGCCTTTTTCGATAGCGACGCCGATGCCGAGAAGCTCCGCACCCGCTTCGTCGACGATCTCGACTAAGCCGCGCAGCGCTTCACCGTTTGCGAGAAAGTCGTCCACGATGAACACCTTGTCGCTCGCGCTGAGCCACTGGCTCGCGACGATCAAGGTCACATGTTTTTTATAAGTATAGGAGTAGATGTCGCTCTTGTAGAGGCCACCTTCGATATTGTCCGACTTCGCTTTTTTTGCGAATACGAGCGGAACACCGAACTCTTCCGCGCACATGGTCGCCAACGCAATACCGGAGGCTTCCACCGTCAACACAGCCGTTAACCCCGTTAAATCAAAACGGCTCTTGAATTCCTTCGCCATGTCGCGCATCAGCGCCGTATCCACGCGGTGGTTCAAAAAGCCGTCTACCTTTATGATGTTACCCGGAAGCACGCGCCCCTCGGCGCGAATTCGATCCTGCAACTGCTTCATCCTGCACCAACTCCCATCCATACCAAATAATGCGTTCATTATCCCTCATCTCACGCTGAGAATCAAGGTTTTACGCAAAATTCGTCAAACTGATTCCTGAAAAATTTCGAAATGATCCTATTGTATGTCTTGGTTCTTGATCATATTTTGAAAGAAAACTTGCATCAAGCGATTACTTGTATAGAGAAATCAATAACAAGCCCGTAAATCCAGGCTGCTTTACTAGCAACTTTGTTGCTTGCTTGATTTCGCAGGTTGCGCCAACAGAAATTATTACAGCCTCAAATGAATAGAAAAAACCAGCCCGAGAGATCGGACTGGTTTGAAAGCAACTCGTCGGCTTTTTGACTTCGCAGGTAGCGCCAACACCGTCATCTCAACCTGAAATGTAAAGAAAAAAACCAGCCCGAAAGATCGGACTGGTTTGAAAGCAACTCGTCGGCTTTTTGACTTCGCAGGTAGCGCCAACACCGTCATCTCAACCTGAAATGTACAGAAAAAAAACCAGCCCGAATGATCGGACTGGTTTGAAAGCAACTCGGTTGCTTATTTGACTTCGCAGGTTGCGCCAACTTCTTTGAAAGCCGCAACGATCTTCTCGGCTTCTTCCTTGTTGATGCTTTCCTTGACTTTGCTCGGTGCGCCATCGACGACGTCTTTGGCTTCCTTGAGGCCAAGGCCGGTGAGCTCGCGAACGACCTTGATGACCTTGATCTTCTCGGGGCCGACTTCCTTGAGGATGACGTCGAACTCGGTCTTCTCTTCCACTTCTTCAGCGGCGGCGGCAGCGGGGCCAGCGACGGAAATGGCGGCCGCGGCGGCGGATACTCCGAATTCCTCTTCGAGAGCCTTGACGAGCTCGAAG
The DNA here is from genome assembly GCA_039683525.1 of Clostridiaceae bacterium. Taxonomy (GTDB): domain Bacteria; phylum Bacillota; class Clostridia; order Christensenellales; family CAG-138; genus UBA7703. The sequence continues at coordinate 3,566 of JBDKRF010000479.1, read as the reverse complement.
AGCTCCAGAACGGACATCGCTTTAATGTCAGCGATCAGTTGTTCCTTATTCATAATATTCTCCTTACATTTTTGTTGCGGATGGTCCGCATATTTTTTGTGTTGTTGGATACGCGAACTTCCGCTTTACGCTTCCGCTCCGCCTTGCTTCTTGGCGATCTCGTTGATTGCAATAGCGAACTTGGAGATCGGGGACATCATGGATCCCAGCATACGTGCAATCATGACCTCGCGGCTCGGCAGGTCAGCAATTGCTTCGACCTGAGATGCGTTGAGAATGCTCTTGTCGACGAAGCCGCCTTTGAGCTCGCACTTCTTCGCCTTCTTAACGAAAGCCTTGAGGATACGCGCCGGTGCCGCAACATCATTGTAACCAAACGCGAAAGCGCTGGGTCCTTTGAGAATGCTGATTTCCTTTGTATCGATGCCGTTTGCATCGCAAGCGCGTTCCATAATGTGGTTCTTGATAACCGCATACTCAACGCCCGCTTTACGCATTTCTGCGCGCAGCTCGGTATCTTCTGCAACGGAGATCCCGCGATAATCAAAAACGACAATACTTTGTGCCTTTTTGATCTTTTCCGCGACGGAAGCAACCTGCTCCGCTTTACGTTCTACGTTTTGAATGTTTGCCATCTAGTTGTTTCACCTCCTTGTAACTGCTTCAGGAAAATAAAAAACCCTTTCGCCCAAACCAAGACGAAAGGATGACATACAAACCAATATGGATGTTGTACGCATCACCTCGGCAGGACTTATGCGGTTTCCCGCTGCCGGCTGTCTTGGGCGACTTTGTTACCGTTGAGAATGTTACCATACACGAGGCGAGTTGTCAACACAATCTGCATCACACAATCACGTCTCAAATCATCGCCCGGGAAAGCTCATTGCGAGCTTTCCCGAAGCGATCGTGTTTCTTAGAATTTCAGGGTGTTGAACTTGATGCCAGGTCCCATCGTGGAGCTGATGACAACGCTCTTGAGATAGGTGCCCTTCGCTGCGGAAGGCTTCGCCTTGACGATGGCGTCCATCAGCGTGGTCAGGTTCTCCTCGAGCTTGTCCCCACCAAACGACGCCTTGCCAATCGGGCAGTGAACGATGCTGGTCTTGTCGACGCGATATTCCACTTTACCGGCTTTGATGTCGGTAACGGCTTTAGCGACGTCCATGGTGACCGTACCGCTCTTCGGGTTCGGCATGAGGCCCTTCGGTCCGAGTACACGACCGATGCGGCCGACGACGCCCATCATATCAGGGGTCGCGACGCAAACGTCGAACTCAAACCAGTTCTCGGTCTGGATCTTCTTCACAAGGTCTTCGTCGCCAACATAGTCAGCGCCGGCTTCCTGCGCTTCGCGGGCTTTGTCAGCCTTGGCGAACACGAGGACGCGAACCTTTTTGCCCGTGCCGTGCGGAAGGACGACCGCGCCGCGAACCTGCTGGTCAGCATGGCGGGGATCGACGCCGAGACGGACGGAGGCTTCGATGGTCTCGTCAAACTTCGCTTTCGCGGTGGTCAGAACGAGATCAAGGCCTTCACGAACATCGTACTGCTTCTGCGCTTCGATGCTCTTCTTGCTTTCGGTATACTTTTTGCCGTGTTTCATATTCTCGTTCCCCCTCAGTCTCCGACGATGACGCCCATGCTGCGCGCGGTGCCCGCAACCATGGACATTGCCGATTCCACGCTGCCCGCGTTGAGGTCGGGCATCTTGAGCTCGGCGATTTCACGCACCTGAGCCTTGGAAATGGTGGCGACTTTCGTCTTGTTCGGTACACCGGAGGCGGTCTCGATGCCGCAAGCCTTCTTGATCAGAATGGCGGCGGGAGGCGTCTTGGTGATGAACGAGAACGAGCGATCCGCATACACGGTGATAACGACCGGGATGATCAGACCGGCAGACTTCTGCGTGCGTTCATTGAACTCTTTGCAGAAAGCCATGATGTTGACGCCCTGTTGACCCAGCGCGGGGCCGACCGGCGGCGCGGGCGTCGCTTTTGCCGCAGGAATTTGCAGTTTTACATAGCCTTGGATTTTCTTTGCCATTGCAGTTCCCTCCATTTTATTGGTTGTGGTAAGCGGGGTGCCTCCCCCTCCCACGTTCTATCAACGCACATGCGTTATATAGATGATGTTGTGCTGCTCAAGCAGCTTTAGATTCGCTGAACCTGAACGAAGTCAAGTTCAACAGGCGTTTCTCTGCCGAACATCGAAACCGTCAGCTTGATCTTCTGACGCTCGATGTCGAGTGTTTCCACGCGGCCTGTGAAGTTCTCCAGCGGTCCGTTGATGACGCGCACCGTCTCGCCCACTTCGATGTTGAGCATGATCGGAATGCGCTCCACGCCCATCGCGGTGACTTCTTCATCCGAAAGCGGAACCGGTTTGCTGCCGGGGCCAACGAAGCCAGTCACACCGCGGGTATTGCGAACCACATACCAAGCGCGGGGATTCATCACAAGATCGATGGACTTGCCACCGCCCTGCTCGGTTGGGCGTTCTTTTTCAAACACGTCCACGAGCATTTTTACCATTACATATCCGGGAAATACTTTTCTCTGGGTTACTTTGCGTTTTCCGTTTGGCAAAATCTCGATGGTTTCCTCCGTGGGGTATTTCACCTCAAGGATGACATCCTGAAGTCCTGCGTTCTCCACGGACTTTTCAAGGTCTTCCTTGACCTTGTTCTCATAACCCGAGTAGGTATGAACCACGTACCATTTTGCTTCCTGCACGCTCATAACTCCTTACCCGATCTTGATACTGCTCAATGCGCCGAAACCACTCGAAAATGCCAGGTCGAGAAGGCCGATAAGAAGCGCCATTGCCACAACAAAGACCACCACAGCCAGAGTATGGCTGAAGAGCTCTTTTCCGGAAAGCCAGGTGAGCTTCTTGACTTCGCCGATCATCTCGCGCAGAAAGCGGGAGATTCCGACGTCATGCTTACCGTCCACGGCGACGACATAAAACAGCGTGATAACGACGGCAACGATGCCGCAGATCAGCGCGATTGTGCCCATCTTGGCGGTTGCTGTTAAAATGACTAGCGCGTACACAACAGAAAGTGCGCCAAGCCACATGAGTGTCTTGCCCTTCTTGCTGAACAAGCCAAGCACACCGGCGGCCGCCATCAGTAAGCCAAGCAAACCGCTTGCTACCTTTAAACCGGTCGAAAGTGCGTATGTTTCAGAAGGGGTCACGATCTGAAGCGTATTGTAAACGGCGAGGAAAAGCCCGCCTGCCGCGAGAAGAATACTTGCGGGCAGGAGCAGCTTCGGGGCGATGATGCTCCACAACGGCTTCTTGCGCGCGTGACCGTGCGCGTCGATCCTTGCGATCTTTTTGTCCGCGCTCTTGGCATCCTTCTTGGGTGTGCTAAGATTTTGTGCCATATCGTTCCTCTTTCGTCGTTTCCGTTACTTGGACTCGCGATGGGTGGTGTGCTTGCGGCAGAAACGGCAATACTTGCTGAACTCAAGTCTCTCGGGGTCGTTCTTTTTGTTCTTGTAGGTGTTGTAGTTCCTCTGCTTGCACTCTGTGCAGGCCAGGGTGATCTTTACGCG
>JBDKRF010000478.1:0-1547 GCA_039683525.1 Clostridiaceae bacterium | reverse complement strand
TTTCTATTACAGTACACTACTCGAGGGGTATAGCGCGGCTGGGTTTGATACCGAAATTTTGAAAGCGGCGGTGCAGTTCAACGGTGCAGACGGCGCGGGCTCTTGATTTTGACAATCGAACGTGGGGCAACGTCGCCGCTACTGACGGTTTCACGAAATGGATTGGGCGCTTGCCCCAAGAACGGTTGAGAAGCAAACCGAAGCGAACACGGAGGCTCACGCGGGCTTCCGTGTTTTGCTATCAACCCGCAAAACAGATCAGTTCCTTACCCAAGACTATTACAGATAATCTAGAGGATTTATTACAGAATTCACTTGCTATTGAACGCCCGTAGAGTGATAGATACACATGCCGAAAGGCAAACAACAAAGCACGGAGGGCAAAGCAATGTGGATCAAAGGGACGATTGACGGGTACAGCTTTTGCATCAAGCAATACGACGAAGGCTCGGAGTACGGGATTTCAGGCGGACGGATTTCGAAGTTGGAGATTTGGAAAGACGGACAGCTTTTCGTACAGTACGACAGAGGCTGGTCGAAGAAACCGAGCGGCGCGCAGGCGAAGGCGGTTTACGAGCAGATCCTGAGAGAATACAACTATATCGCACAGGCTACCACGTGAGCTTCCTGAAGGAAGCTCTTTTTTATGCTTGCTGATTTGAAAGAGGCGGCTGTGATCAGGAAGTTGAAGAAGTACACGCCGACTCCTTTCAAAGCGAAGGACTCGGTTTACGATAAACAAGCGGCGGACAACGCCGTCGCTTTCATAGAATGCCTTGCGCACACAAAGGGTACATGGGCGGGGAAACCGTTTCTGCTGATCGACTGGCAGGAACAGATCATCCGCGATGTGTTTGGAACCCTAAAGACGAGCGGATACCGCCAGTTCAACACGGCGTATATCGAGATACCAAAGAAGAATGGAAAGTCTGAGCTCGCCGCTGCGGTCGCATTGCTCTTGACATGTGGCGACAACGAAGAGCGTGCCGAGGTGTACGGGTGTGCCGCCGACCGGCAGCAGGCGTCGATTGTGTTCGAAGTCGCCAAGGACATGGTGACCATGTGCCCAGCGCTGGCAAAGCGGGTGAAAATCCTTGCTTCGCAGAAGCGGCTCGTGTACCTGCCGACCGGGAGTTACTATCAGGTGCTCAGCGCCGATGTCGCCAATAAGCACGGCTTCAATACGCATGGTGTCATCTTCGATGAACTGCACACGCAACCGAACCGCCGACTCTTTGACGTTATGACCAAGGGTAGCGGCGATGCACGCATGCAGCCGCTGTACTTTCTGATCACCACAGCGGGAGACAACACCAACTCTATTTGCTGGGAAGTGCATTCGAAAGCAAAGGATATCCTCGACGGTAGAAAGACGGACCCTACGTTCTATCCTGTGATCTATGGCACCGAAGAAAACGACTCCTGGACCGACCCCAAAGTTTGGAAGAAGGCGAACCCATCACTCGGGATTACTCTAGGCATCGACAAGGTGAAAGCCGCGTGCGAAAGCGCACAGCAGAACCCAGCCGAAGAGAATGCGTTTCGTC
>JBDKRF010000477.1:0-10468 GCA_039683525.1 Clostridiaceae bacterium | reverse complement strand
ATTTTCGCAATGGATTGCATGCAAAGGAGCTGCCAGCTGTTATGACGCAAGTTGTTGCCAATCATAATCAGTCATCGACGAAGCCGTTTACCACGGCCTGTTTCGCTTGTGCAGCCTTCGCCGCTTCCCTTTCGCTCAACCTTACGCTCAACACGATCGTGTTGGGCGTTTTGATTATTTGCCTCGCTGTACTGCTGATCGGCCTGATTAGCCTGATTATTCGACTGGTACACTTACCACGCTATCGCGATACGGAACGAACTTAAAGCTGGCATGCGAAATTATGCGGCGGTTCCGTATCACGGAGCCGCCGCTTTTGTTTCGGCCTAAAACGAACCTAGGCCGAATAGAAACCAAACCAGGAGGAAACAATCATGAAGAAACTACTCTCCATCGCATTGGTCGCCATGCTGGCGCTGAGCGCCCTCGCGGGTTGCGCAGCACCGGTAGCCGCCGATGCAAGCGCGTCTGACGCAACCGCAGCCGACGCAACCGCCACCGACGCGGCCCAGCCCGCCGCTTCCGGCGAAACCATCAAGGTCGGTATCCTTGGACCGCACTCCGGCGATTACGCCGTTTACGGCCTTGCCGTGAAAAATGGCGCTCAGCTTTACATTGACCAGGTCAACGCAGCGGGCGGCATCAACGGCAAACAGATCGAGACCATCGTCTACGACAACAAAGGCGATTCCACCGAAGCCATCACCGCGTTCACGCGCATGGTTGACGACGGCATCACCGCGCTGATCGGCGACGTGCTCACCGGCAACACCATCGCGGTGGTCGGCGAAGCGAACCCCATCAACATGCCGATGATCACGGCCTCCGCAACGGCTGCCGCGGTCACCTACAACGCGGACACCGACACGGTCTACTCCAATGTCTTCCGTACCTGCTTCATCGATCCGTTCCAGGGCGAAAAGATGGCGCAGTATGCCGCAGAGAAACTCAGCGCGAAGACCGCAGCGGTTCTGACCATGACGGGCGACGATTACTCCGTCGGCCTCGCGGATGCCTTTAAGGCAAAGTGCGCGGAAGTCGGCATCACCGTCATTGCGGACGAAGGCTACTCCAAGGGCGACGTGGACTTCAAAGCTCAGCTCACGAACATCCTTGCCGCAGCACCCGACGTCATCTTCTGCCCGAACTACTACCAGGATGACGGCATGATCGTCACCCAGGCCCGCGAACTCGGCCTGACCTCCACCTTCCTGGGTGGCGACGGCTGGGCGGGCGTCTCCGCTTATGCCAGCGCGGCCGACCTCGAAGGCAGCTACTTCTGCTCCGCTTACGCGCCCGGCTCCACCGACGCGGTTAAGAAGTTTGAAGCGGACTACACCGCGGCTTACGGCGCGGACACGCTGAACATGTTTGCCGCAACCGCTTATGACGCAGCGGCGGTTCTCGTAGCAGCCCTCACCAAGGCGGAAGCCTCCGGCGCCGCCACCGGCAGCGACGAATACAAGCAGGCTGTCATTGACGCCATCAAGACCGAAGGCCCGAGCGTTGTCGGCATCACGAGCGAAACCGGCTACACGTTTGACGAGCACAACAACCCCATCAAGAGCGCGGTCATCATGACGTTGACCGGCGGTGTGGAAACCTTCAAGGAAATGTATTAATCCATAACCGCACAAAAGTGACTCCTGCCGTCCCGTGCCGGATGCTCTCCGGCGCGGGACGGTAGATGCGTTCATCACTCGAACGGGTGAGCTCGTCCGACAGAGGAAGGTACGATTATGTCAGTCTTTTCCACAATTCTTCGGCAGATCATCAACGGTCTGCAATCCGGCTCGATCTATGCGCTGGTCGCACTGGGCTACAGCATGGTGTATGGTATCATCACCCTGCTCAACTTTGCCCACGGCGATATCATCATGATCGGTGCTTATATCGCCTGGCTCTCCATGGCAAAATTTTCGATGCATCCGGCGATTGCGATTCTATCCGCAATCCTCGGCTGCACACTGCTCGGCATGCTGATAGAGAAGGCTGCCTACAAACCACTGCGCGGTTCGCCGAGAATTTCGCTGCTCATCACCGCAATTGGCGTCTCCTTCCTATTAGAGAATCTCTCGCAGATGGTGTTCGGCGCAAAAGCACAGGTCATTCCGACCTTTTTCGATATTCCGTCGATCTACCTCGGCTCCATCGAACTCTCCGGCACGGCGGTTATCACGCTTCTCGCCGCAGCTGTTTCGATGTACCTGTTGACGTTCCTTGTCCAGAAGACCAAGATGGGCAAGGCGATGCGCGCGGTCTCTGAGGACACTGACGCGGCGCAGCTCATGGGCATCAATATCAACCGCACGATTTCGTTTACGTTTGCAATCGGCAGCGCGCTGGCCGGTATCGGCGCGATCCTCTATTGCTCGGCCTATCCGCAGGCGACGCCGACGATGGGCTCCATGCTGGGCCTTAAGGCGTTTGTCGCGGCGGTGCTAGGCGGCATCGGCTCCATTCCAGGCGCTATGATCGGCGGCTTTGCGATCGGCCTTGCGGAATCGCTGGTCTCCGCGATCGGTCTTTCCGTCTGGCGTGACGGCGTGGTATTCGCGATCCTGATCATCGTGCTGCTCGTCAAGCCCACCGGCCTCCTCGGACGCCCGATGCGCGAGAAAGTGTAAGGTGCGGCATATGAAACAAGCCTATAAGAAGATTCCAATGCCCGACCGCTACGTGATCAATACGCTGCTGTTTGTCGCGTTTTTGATCGTCGGGCTTTCGCTGATTCAGTCGGGCGTGATCACCAAGTACTATACGAAGGTATTGATGCTCATCGGCATCAATATCATCCTCACCGTTTCGCTCAACATCGCAACCGGCTATCTGGGTCAGCTTCCGCTCGGTCACGCGGGCTTCATGGCGGTCGGTGCCTATACAGCAGCGATCGTTATGACGCGCTCCGGTTTGGATGCGAGCGTCTCATTCCCGATCGGGCTTGCACTCGGCGCGCTCATGGCGGGTATTGTCGGCATATTGATCGGCATCCCGGCACTGCGCCTTAAGGGCGATTATCTCGCAATCATCACCCTAGGCTTTGGCGAGATCATCCGCGTGGTGCTCCTCAACATCGACAGCGTTCTGGGCTTTAAGCTCACCTATGGCGCGGCAAGCCTCAAGAGCATTCCGAAAGAGACGAACTTCCTCAACACCTTCCTCTGCGTCGGCATCGTGTGCCTCCTGATTCACACCATGATGAAGAGCCGCCACGGCAGAGCGATTCTCTCCATCCGCGAAAACGAGATCGCGGCGGAATCCTGCGGCATCAACGTCACCTACTACAAGGTGCTCGGCTTTGCGGCCAGCGCCGTGTTTGCTGGGCTTGCCGGCGCGCTCTACGCGGGCTACCTCGGTATCCTGAACCCCTCGAGCTTCGGCTTCATGAAGTCGATCGAGATTCTCGTGATGGTCGTGCTCGGCGGTATGGGCTCCATGGTCGGCTCCGTGCTCTCCGCAACCGTGCTCACCGCCGTGCCGGAGCTCCTGCGTGCCTTCTCGGAATACCGCATGATCCTGTATTCGCTGCTACTCATCACGGTGATGATCTTCAAGCCCTCCGGGCACATGGGGCAATATGACTTCTCGCTTTCGCGCATTCTGGAGAAGGTTTTCAACCAGAAACCGGTGCGTGAAAAGACCAACAGCAAGGCGGGTGAAAAGAATGGATAAGCTCGTACCACTGCCGAGTCTCGGCTTTATTCCGGAGCGCGACCTTGGCTCCACGCCAATCCTGGACATCCACCACCTCGGTGTCGAGTTCGGCGGCCTGCACGCCGTGGATGACTTCAACCTCATCATCGGGCGCACGGAGATCGCGGGGCTCATCGGTCCCAACGGCGCGGGCAAGACCACGGTCTTCAACCTGCTCACAAACGTATATACACCGACGAAAGGCGTCGTGCTGCTCGATGGCGTGGATATCCGCGGAAAATCGACCGCGCAGCTCAACCGCATGGGCATCGCGCGCACGTTCCAAAACATCCGCCTGTTTAAAGATTTGAGTGTGGAGGACAACGTTCGCATCGGCCTGCATAACGCGTTTGAATACTCGCTGGCCAGCGCGATGTTCCGCCTTCCTTCCTATTGGAAAAGCGAGCGCCTCGCGCATGAAACGGCGTTGGGGCTGTTGTCCATCTTCGACATGCAGTCGCTCGCGGACAAACCCGCGGGTTCCCTGCCTTACGGCGCGCAGCGCAGGCTGGAGATCGTCCGCGCGCTCGCGACCAAGCCGAAGCTGCTGCTGCTCGACGAACCAGCAGCGGGCATGAACCCCTCGGAGACGAGCGAGCTCATGGAAAACATCAAGCGCATCCGCGATACATTTGAAATCGCGATTCTGCTGATCGAGCACGACATGAACCTCGTCATGGGCATCTGCGAAGGAATCGCGGTGCTCAACTACGGCCGCATCATCGCAAAGGGCACTCCTGATCAGATCAAGAGCAATCCGGTCGTGATTGAGGCATATCTGGGCCGCAGAGGGGAGGCGAAGGCATAATTATGCTGGAAGTTCAAAATATCAATGTCTATTATGGCAATATCCACGCGATTCGCGATATCTCGTTCTCCGTACAGGATGGCGAGATCGTCACGCTCATCGGCGCAAACGGCGCGGGAAAGTCCACGATCCTGAAGTCCATCTCGGGGCTGTTACGCAGCAAGACCGGCGACATCCTCTTTGACGGAAAGAGCATCAAGAATACCGCGCCGCACAAGATCGTAGCGCAAGGACTTGCGCATGTGCCGGAAGGCCGCCGCATCTTTTTGCAGATGACCGTCGAGGAAAATCTGGATATGGGCGCGTTCACCGCGCCGAGCACGACGTATGACGATTCCCTAGCGAATGTGTTCGAGCGATTCCCCCGCCTCAAGGAGCGCAGACGCCAGATCGCGGGCACGCTCTCCGGCGGCGAACAGCAGATGCTCGCGATGGGCCGCGCGCTGATGTCGCATCCGCGGCTGATGATGCTCGACGAGCCTTCGATGGGACTCGCGCCGATCCTCGTGGAGCAGATCTTCGACATCATCCAGGAGCTCAACCGCGCGGGCACGACGATTCTGCTTGTCGAGCAAAACGCACAGATGGCGCTCTCCATCGCAAACCGCGGCTACGTGCTGGAAACGGGGCAAATCGTTCTCCACGCGCCCGCGAGCGACCTACTCACCAACGACGCCGTCCAGAAAGCGTATCTCGGCGGCTGATAACAAGCAAAGTATAAAAAGAGACTGTCCGGTCACGATTTCGTATCGCAAACCGGGCAGCCTTTTTCTATGATCAAATTCCGTTTTTCTCGTTGCGGGTTAAGACATCGACTTTAAAAGCGCAACATTTTCTTCCGTCAAATCGAAGTACTGCAGTTGCAGCTCTTTCGCGCTGCCAATCTGTTGATTCAACCACGCCGTATACTCACTCTGGTCAACGGGACTCGAATAGTCGAAGTCCATGCCCTGCATGATATAATACACGATTCCAGCGCCGCTCTTGTCGATCTCCGTCGGGAAGGGTTGCCCCTGCTCGTTTGTTTCACCATACGCTTTATCCCAAGCGTCCACGCTGTAATACGGGCGGTAGCAATCGATTGAAGCGTCATATTGAAGCAGGTTGTATGGCCAGAAGTGATCCCCCGCCAATCCCTGATTATGCGACCACCCCGCCTTCACCATACCGTTGTCATAGAGGGTAAGGTCGGTGTATTCCAATAGCTCAGTCTGAAGCCCTTCGGTGCCTTCCTCGTAATCAAACACATAGCCGGATGTGCCCGCCATCGTCACGGTGTTGTTGAGCAAAATCAGCTCGTCCTGTCCGTCGCCATCCACGTCATATACGGCAAAGCGGCTCGCAACCGTGCTGTCCTGGTCATCGCTCGGGATTCCATCCGGCAACATGCGGTTTTGCAGCAGGTTCTCCAGCGCATCACCAAACGCTGCATACATCTGTTGGTTTTGATCGTCCGGCTGTGCCGAACCGGTTGGTTCCGTGGCCACTGGCTCCGCGGTGCTCACCGCCGCAGTTGCCGTTGGCTGCACGTCGCTAGGCAACGCAGGGGTTACGCTGTTGCTGCAAGCCGCGATTGTACTCGTTAGGATGATGCTTGCAAGCGGGACACAAGCCAACGCCCGCCGAAGTATCTGGTGTTCTTCAAAGCGCCGGATACCGACGCGATGACCGCCGCGTTTCGCGAGTTCACGGCAATGACGATCAAACGCGAGAACAAACCCTCCATCCTCGCGCAACTGCGTAAGTTTCAGGAGTTGCTGCAAAGCGCCGCGCAGAAAGGCGAGCGACAAAAGAGCAAGGAGCAGGCAAGATGAGGATTAAAAAGATCGTCGTGAAGGCGTTGCCGTATCTCTTGCTTTTCCTGCTTTTTTCGAAGGTTGGTCAAGCGATTCGGCTCACTCCCAGTAAAATTCAAGATAGCGTATCGGTATAATATAATGGATCAGACTGTCAAAGCAGGTGCCCCGCATATTCAAGGTTATACCGCGTTTGACGTTGAGACTCCGAACCGTCAGCAGCACTCCATCTGCTCGATCGGTCTTGTTCACGTGGGACCGGGGAAAGAGCCGATTTGTGTTTACTATCTTGTCAATCCGGAGGAGACCTTTGATGAGGCGAACATCTCAATACATGGCATCCGACCCGCGGACGTGAAAGATGCGCAATTTTTCCTTGAGATTTGGGATCAGATCAGTGATTGGTTCACGAACGGGATTGTCGTGGCACACAACGCAGCATTTGATCTCTCCGTTCTGCAAAAAACACTAGAACGACATGAATTACCGGTGCCTAACATTTATTGTATTTGCACATTTGAGAAGGCAAAGAAGCATATTCCGTTTGACCAATTCGGCGGCCACAAGCTGAATCTTCTATGCGATGGATTCCATATTCCGCTGGATCATCATCACAATGCGTTGGATGATGCTAAGGCTTGCGCCGCTGTATACGAGAATCTCGTGTCTCAATATGGATGTTTGGATGAGGATATTGGTAGATGGACTTCAAAATTTCGCAAGGTCGCTTGAGGCAACTTCAGTTATTAATATGTCAGGGTTTCAATCAGCGCTTGCAGCATTGCCTGAAATAACTTTACCTAGTCTTGATTTTTCCAGGTTAGACTTCTCTCATCTGAAATCCGCCCTTTCAGACGTTTCAATGGTTCGTTTCCCAGGATTGTCTTCAACTCTAGCAAAACTTCCCCCTCCAGCATTCGATATACAAAGTGTTTTTGCGCCACTTGAAGGAGTGATGAAGAGCATTCAGCTTCATAATGATAATATGTTTAAATCATTGGAAGTCCCTCTTCTCAAATTATCCGAGACAATACAGTCTTTGTTGTCGTCAATTGATTTTTCTTTACTGTTGTATCCAAGTAAATGGAGCATCCAAAGAGAAGCCTTGCTTTCGTATGGTTGGTTTTACACGACAGAACTTCCGGAAGATCTAGTTGCAAATATTTACGAAAAAAAAGATGGATTATCGCAGGCAGATGTAAACAAATTGATTACTTCATATTTCCGCAAGAATAAGTGTGCAGCGTTAAAGAAAATGATTAGAAAATGGGAAGATTTCCCATACTTCAAATTTCGAAAATGGGTATTCCATGAAGCATTGGTTAATCATTCAAGACGTTATTATAATTCGTCGGTTATGATGATTACATTGCAAACCGAAGGTATTATTACTGATTTTGTACGGTTGCAGCTTGAGAAACCAAGATATAAAGCGAAAGTTGCGCTAGCAGATATTAGAGAAAAACTCGAAGTCAGTGACAGCATATCCATCTATGAATTTGAGGTTTTTACTGACATCATTGAAAGAATTGATGTTGCTTTGCAAGAAGCTTTCGATTGTTCTAATCCAGATATAACCTCAGATCAATCACGTGACAAAATTGCTCATGGACATGTCTACTCTCCCGAAACCGAAGTAAATTCTCTTAAACAGTTTTTGTACTTGAATGAAATGTGCAATTTACTACAATTACTAAGCAGTACAAAGTAAATAGCCTAAAGCTTCCCGCCACACCAAGGCGGGTTTTTTTATGCCCAAAAGGAGATGATAACCATGAGAAGTAACCCTCTTTTGCTCTTTCAGAAGAAGAGTAAGTCCCACCAGAGCAGCCAACCCGAACCCCAAAAGCAAAACAACCACTTGCCGGTACATTTAACAATATAAAAACCACCCCTTCGGGTGGTTTTCTCTTTGGCGTCCCCGGCGCGATTCGAACGCGCGGCCTTTCGCTTAGGAGGCGAACGCTCTATCCTACTGAGCTACGGAGACAGGTATGCGGTTTTTCGCTGCCGCGGTGAACGCGCGCGGCAAGAGGAATTATACCGAAGCTGTGCTGTGGTTGTCAACCAAGGTGGAGACGAATTCGGCGCAGCGCGCGGCGACCGCCTCCCGCTCCGGCCCGTAGGTGCAGCCATGCGGCGAATGGTCAAACTCCGCAAGGTCTACGCTGGGCACATTGACAGCACCCGTGCAGAAGATTTCGATGCTCTTTGGGTCAACTTTATCGTCCTGCGCCGCGGAGACGATCAGCGTCGGGCAATCGATCTTGTCGAGGTTTCGCTTGAGCTTTCGCGCGAGCCTGCCGAGATCGACGAGCTTTCGCGTGGAGAATCCGCCGTACATCTGCGCGTAGAGGTTGTCTCCCCAGGCGGGCTTTCCGCCGCGGCTCTCGGGATATCCAACGACCGGGATGATCGGGCTGATTGCGCGAGCGACGCGCAGATACCGCTTCATCTTAATGGGCGTGCAGATCAGCGCGAGTCCAGACAAGTGCTCCTCCTCCGCGAGCAAGCCGCAGAGAATGCCGCCGAGCGAAAGCCCGAGCGCATAGATTTGCGTGCATCCCTCGTCCTTGAGGCGCTTGTACGCCGCGCGGATGCCGTCCAGCCACTGCGCGCCCGTGGACACGTTTTGCGCGCGGACGGTCTCGCCGTGTCCGGGAATCATCGGGGAGATCACGGTGTAGCCCTTATGAATCAGCGCGTCCGCCACCACGCGGATGTTCGCGGGCGTTCCGCCGATGCCGTGGAGCGTGATGCAGCCGATCTCGCTGCCCTTGTGAAACAGCGGCTGCGAAAGGTCGTCGTCAAACGGCGGGCGCTGATCCAGCACCGACTTGTCCGGCAGATAGTCCTTCAATACTTCAAAGATAGACGGCATATCGCGACCTCCTTGCCTGGATTGCTTCGCAAAATTGCTTACAAGAGTTTCTTCGTCTGGCGGTACACATCGCCGGAGCCGACGGTGACCACGAGGTCGCCCGCCTCGGCATGTTCGTCCAGATAGATGCGAATCTCCTCAAACGTCGGAATATACACGGCGTTGTCGCTCTCTTTATTGATCGCGCGCACCATATCCCGCGCGTGGACGATGCCGGTATCCTTCTCTCTGCCGGGGTAGATGTCCGGCACGAGCACAACATCCGCATCCGTAAAGCAGGTCACGTTGTTGCAAAAGAGCGTGCGCGCGCGCGTATAGCTGTTGCATTGAAACACGCAGTAGAGCTTTTTGTGCGGCACGCGCTTTGCCGCGTCGAGCGTTGCGCGAATTTCGCTCGGATGGTGTCCATAGTCGTGAAAGACCTTCACGCCGTTGCGTTCGCCATAAAACTCGAAGCGGCGGCGCGTGTTGTGAAAATCGTGCAGTGCTTGCGCCAGCACAGTAAACGGAACGCCGAAGTGATCGGAGACCGCGATTGCGCCCAGTGCGTTGATGACGTTGTGCATGCCGGGCACGCTGAGTTGCACGCTTCCAAGCGTCTCTCCGCGGCGCACGACGGTAAAGCCCGCGTTGCCGAGCGCGTCAAATTCAATATTCGTTGCGGTGTAATCTCCACCGGTCAAGCCGTAGGTGACCACGTTGAGATCGCTCTTGTCCGCGAGCGCCTTAACCCGGAAATCGTCCACGCAGGCGACGAACGTGCCGCCCTCCGGCAGGAGCGCCAAGAAGCGCTCAAACGCCGCCACAATCGCCTCGATGTTATCATAATAGTCCAGATGGTCGTCGTCGATGTTGTTGATCAGCGCAACCGTCGGCTTGAGCATCAGAAAACTCTCGACATATTCGCAGGCTTCCGTGACGAATAAATCCCGGTTGCCGACGTGAACGCCGCCTTCCAGAAACTCGACATAGCCGCCGACATGGATGGTCGCATCCGTCTTCGCCTCGGCGTTGATGATGGCGAGCATGGAGGTGATGGTCGTCTTTCCGTGGCAACCGGCGATGGCGACTACTTCATCATACCGCTCGCTGATCTGCCCCAGCGCCTCGCTGCGCTCCAGCTCCGGAATCCCCTTTTGCCGCGCAAGCACCCGCTCGGGATTTTCCGGCTTGATCGCCGCGGAGTAGATGACAAGATCCGCGCCCTCAATATATTCGCCTGTTTGGCCGATGCTGTAGCGAATGCCCTCGTGATCCAGCGCGTCCGTAAACTGCGTGCGCTCCCGGTCA
>JBDKRF010000476.1:0-2597 GCA_039683525.1 Clostridiaceae bacterium | reverse complement strand
CGTGCTACGAGTTCGTAAAACGCTAAAAGGATCAAAATAAGCGCTTGCGACGGAGAATTCTCACTTCGTGAAGTGATGAGCATTCAAATAATGATGTCTTTGCAGAAGGATTAAGTGACATGATTTGTTTGATGAGGTAGCATCTATGATAGCGTATATTTCTGGATATTTAGTTACATGATGAAAGTCTATTCTTAGCTTCTATAACTATTTTGCCCAAATACTACTAAAAATTCGCAATTTTTCTATTGACTAATTGATAAATGATGAATACAATAGAATTTGTCGAAATAGTCGATTGACTATCAGTTGGGGATGGCATTCCAATTCTGATGATGACAGCCGGGTATTTGTTATATATATTTATGGAAGGTGGATTAATTATTGAAGAGTTGAATTTGATTGCTAGCATTGTTACTATATTCTCTGCCATCCTCGCTTCTAGGTAAATCCTACTGATGAGTTGGTGAAATTCCAACGAAAAGCTAAAGAGAATTCAATGCTATTTTAATAATTAAATAAGTTTCACCTTACGCTTCATATGACGTTATACTATGGTCATATGAAGTTTGTTTTTATTAACAAACTAAATTGCTAGCGAAAACATAGGAGAATTATTTCCAAAGGAGAACACCATGCCGGACGAAACGAAACGGGAACAACCGGTCGAAATCCTCGATGAGCAGGAAGTACAGGCGCGGTTTGACAAGAGTAAAGAGAAGGCAAAGAAGCTGCTCGAGGATCGGGACAAGATGGATCGCTTTCTCGAACGGCTGGAGAAAAAACTTAAGCATATTCCTATCGTCGGCGGCATGCTATCGGAGATTCCGATTCTGATTGCGCTCGTCAAGGCGTATATTGAGAAGCGGTATCTCGATATCCCGATTGGCTCGATCATCGCGGTGGTCGGCGCGCTGATCTATTTCTTGAGCCCCGTCGATCTGATGCCGGATTTTCTGCCGGCAATCGGACTTGTGGACGATGCCGCCGTAATAGGTCTTGCACTGAAGTTGGTGCATGACGACGTGAAGGAATACAAAACCTGGCGCGAGAAGAGTAACGCTACAACCGAAAACTAGCAACATACTTGACGTTTTTTCGGTGGAGCGCTGGTTCTTCGCCATGCTATACTCACCTCAAAGAGAGGTTATATCGATGACGGACAACGAAAAATATACTGCGCTTGTGGAGAAAGACCCCGCCTATGACGGTGCGTTTTTCGCCGCGGTCAAGACGACGGGCATCTTCTGCCGCACAACCTGTACCGCGCGCAAACCCCGGCAGGAGAACGTTTGCTTCTACGATACGGTGCACGACGCGCTATCCGCGGGATATCGTCCCTGCAAGATTTGCAGGCCCATGGAGAGCGTAGACCATATTCCCGAGGAGATTGCGGCGCTGCTTGCCGAAGTGCAGGCAAACCCGCAGTTTCGCATCACGGAGTGGGAGCTAAGACAACGCGGTTTTGACCCGAACACGCTGCGCAGATGGTTTCAAAAGCACTACGGCATGACGTTTCAGGCCTTTTGCCGGATGAACCGCATCAACACGGCGTTCGGAGCGATCAGGGACGGCAACAGCGTGCTCGACGCGGCGTTGACAAGCGGGTATTCCTCCGCAAGCGGCTTTGCCAGCGCGTTTGACAAGATCATCGGAACCGCACCCGGCAAGGCGAAGCGCGAACCCAAAAACGTGCTGGTCTACCAACGCTTTGATGCGCCTCTTGGCCCGATGGTCGCAGTGGCAAGTGAAACGGGCTTGTGCCTGCTAGAGTTCGGCGATCGGCGCATGCTGGAGAGCGAGTTTACCGACTTGCAGAAGCGATTGAGTGCTGTGCTCCTGCCCGGCAAGAACGAGTTTACGCAAACTGCGGTGGAAGAGATCACGGAGTATTTCGCAGGCACGAGAAAGACGTTTTCCGTTCCTCTCCACGCGCCGGGAACGGAGTTTCAGCAGCGAGTTTGGGCGGCACTTCGGGAGATTCCGTTTGGCGAGATCCGCTCCTATGGTGAGATTGCGTCCTCCATTGGCGAACCAAAGGCGGTGCGCGCGGTGGGCACGGCAAACGGCATGAATCGCATCGCGATCATGATCCCGTGTCATCGGGTGATCGGAGCAAGTGGCGCGCTGACCGGCTACGGTGGCGGGCTCTGGCGTAAGGATTGGCTGCTCAAGCATGAGCAGGAACATCGATAATCAAGAGAAAGGGAGAGGGAAAACCTCTCTCTTTTTGAATACTATACGACGAAATGAAAAACGAATAGAATACAACTAACGGCAAAAAGTGAGGATTAACGCGTGAAAATCGGAGAAGTAGCAGCGGCGATGATTGCCTATAACGCGGGCGACGCGCGGCGGGTCAATCACCTGATCAAGGTATTCGGCTTTGCCAAGACGATTGGCGAATCGGAAGAGCTGGACGCGGACACGCAGGAGATTCTGGAGATCGCAGCGCTCACGCACGACATCGGCATCCGCAACTGTGAGCGGAAATACGGCAACTGCACGGGAGCGCATCAGCAGGAGGAGGGACCTCCGGAAGCGCGGGCGCTGCTCTCGCAGCTGGGAGCAAATGAGCGCGTGATTGAGCGCGTCTG
>JBDKRF010000475.1:0-17937 GCA_039683525.1 Clostridiaceae bacterium | reverse complement strand
TCTTTACGCGTGCATCTGCTGCCATGGTCAAAACCCTCCGTAAATTCGGTTAAAACATCATAAATCGAGCCCCTTTGCGGGGCACCTTCAAAAGATACCATAACAAAGGGGCCGTGTCAATCGGTTATTTCATTTTCCCAGTCTTTTTGCGAAAAATAGCGATTTTCTTATCAATTTCCCGCGACTGCCAGGTCGGAAACAAGGATGCTCGGTGTACCGAAATAACCACCCTGCGGCAAGCCAAATCTCATGTCGCTTCCAACCGCGATGACATCCTTCATGAGGCTTACAAAGTTGCCAGCGATCGTGATGTTGGAAACAGGGCGTACAATCGCGCCGTTTGCAACAAGGAACCCCACAGCCTTGAGCGAGAAGTCGCCGGAGACTTCGTCAACACCGGCATGAATGCCTTCCAGCTCAGAGATCACTAGACCGTTTCCAAGCTCTTTGAGCATCTCTTCATAGCTGAGCTTGCCAGGTTCCACACGAAACACGGTAGGAGCCACTCCAACGGCGGAAGCGGCGCTTCTGCGGCTTGCGTTGCCCGTGCTTGCCACGCCCGCCTTCTTCGCGGTCTTGAGGTTGTGCAGCAGTGTCTTGAGCACGCCGTTTTCTATGACGGTCTTCTTGACGCAAGGCGTTCCTTCACCGTCAAACGCGCGAGGTGCTGCAATATCGAACGGATCATCCCACAGTGTGACGAGCGGGCTTGCGATCGTCTGCCCTTCTTTACCGGCGAGCAGGGAGCATCCCTTTTGCGCTTCGTCTGCCGAAAACATCGGCGAGAATGCACTCAATAGATCGCTCATCGCAAACGGTTTGAGCAGTACGCGATAGCAGCCGGAGTCAACGGGGCTCGCTCCCAGTTTGCCCAGCGCGTCCTCCACCGCCTCTTGTGCACAGCTTTCCGCGTCTGCGGCTTCCGTTCCCATACGGAATGCAAAGCCGGTCTGGAGCTCCACTCCGTCCTCTACCGACGGCATCACGTAGAGATACGAACTGTTGTTGCTGCGTTCGGCATGCAGGCCGAGGGAGTTCTCCATGACGACCGCGCCGGAATCATACCCCGCCGTGCAGTAGACCACGCGCTTGACGCGCGGATCGAGCGCGAGGCAGGCCGCTTCCAGCCGCTTGGCGAGCGCGATGCGCTCCGACTCGCTCATGTTCTTTAACGCGCTGTCTTCGCGCTTGATCTCCTGATAGGTTTGCTTCGTCTGCATCGGGTGATCATCGTCGCTCTCGATGCACTTCGCGTTGTCTGTCGCATGGTCGACCAGCTTCTCCGGCTCGTCGATGCGCTCGGTATACGCATATCCTTCTTTTCCATTGAATGACACGCGAACGGAGACGCCCGCCTCACGGCTGACGCTGTAACGGTCGATCTCGCCCGCGTTTGCGTTGACCTCAAACGATTCTCCGTTTGTGTAAAAGAGTTCCGAAGAGTCGCAGCCGATCTTCTTGGCGTATTCCATCGCCCGCTTTGCAAATTCCTGATAGGTCATTCGATTGCGCCTCCTTTGCCGCCGATCGTCATGCCGGAAACACGGATGCGGGGCTGACCGACATTGGTCGGTACCGCGCCCGAAAGAGAGCCGCACATCCCCGGCGACATCCACATATCCTTGCCGACGCGATCAATCTTGAGCAGTACTTCGCTGCCTTTACCGATCAGCGTTGCGCCGCGAACGGGCGAGACGATCTTGCCGTTTTTCACCCAGTAGCCTTCCGCGACGCTGAAGTTGAATTCACCCGTCGGCGGATTGACGGAGCCACCGCCCATCTTCTTGGCAAACAAGCCTTCCGACATGCCGGAGATCATCTCCTCGTCGTCGTCCGTTCCCGCGCAGATAAAGGTATTCGTCATGCGAGAGGTTGGCGCAAACATGTATCCCTGCCTGCGAGACGAACTCGTGCTGGGCATATTCATCCGCCGTGAACCAAGCTTGTCGATGAGGTAACCCTTTAGAATGCCGTTTTCGATCAGAAGATTTCGCTGCGGCTTGCCGCCTTCGTCATCTACATTGATCGAGCCCCACTCGCCTGGCAGCGTGCCGTCGTCTACCGCGCTGACGCAGTCCGCGGCGATCTTTGTGTTCAACTTGCCGCAGAAGACGGAGTTGTTGCGCCCAACCGCCGTCGCTTCTAGCGAATGACCGCAGGCTTCGTGGAAGATCACACCGCCAAAGCCGCCGTCGATGACCACAGGCAGATTGCCCGCGGGGCATTCCGGTGCATGCAGCATGGTCACTGCCATGTTCGCCGCGATCTTACCGTATTCTTCTACGTCAATGACCTCGCGATACGTTTCAAACCCGCGGCAGCTGCCCGGCCCTTCGTAGCCCGTTTGCGCTTCGGTGCCGTTCATCGCGACCGCCTGCAGATAGATGCGCGTTCTGGGCCGCTCGTCGGTAACGTAAACGCCGTCTGTATTCACGATGGTCACACGCTGCACCTGGTCGAGATAACGCACCAAAGCCTGCGTGACTTCCGGCGACGTGCTCTTCATCACCCGCGCACCTGTACGCATCATCTCAACGCGATCTGCGTTGCCGATGGTGTCAAACGCCTGCTTGACGGGCGTCGTGAATCGCTTGAGGGCGAGCTTGATCTCAGCATCTTTCGTGTGCTTCAGTTCGCCGAGAGCCGCGGCTGCTGCGCGTGCGGTCTCCATCAGCGATTGTTCGTTCACATCCGCGCAGTAGGCGTAGGCGCTTTGCGTGCCCAATAGCACGCGAACTCCCGCGCCGGAGATGCGCGCATAGTTTGCGCTCTCGACCTTGCCGTCGATCATCTCGATGCGTGTGCTTTCGTTGTCCTCTAAAAACAATTCGGCATAGTCTGCGCCACTTTTTTGTGCCTCATGCAGCACCGCGCGAGCCGTTTCTTCTAAAATCAAATGATAAATCCTCCTGTCCGGTTTTGCCTGTGCTTCGTCGTTTTGCATACAACGACTTTGAATGAACCGTATATTCATCATAGTGAAACGGTCGCCTCACGTCAACCCGATTTCGAATATGAATGGTGAACATTTCGCATCGTTCAATATTCTACGTTTACGGTTCAAAATTTTACGAAAGTATATATAATTGTATCAAATTCCATTTGATGAATCCGCGATCTTTACAAGTGCAGCCCGTGCATGATATATTAGCGGCTATGAAAACAGCAACGAAAAAGCTCTGGACAAGAGATTTTACGATTCTGACGCTCGGCACGGTCGTCTCCATGCTTGGAAACGCGGTGGCAGGCTTTGCCATCGGTTTGCTCGTGTTGGATAAGACCGACTCCGTGCTACTCTACGCGTTGTTTATGACCTGCTACAGCTTGCCGCGGATCGTCCTTCCCATGGTCGCGGGGCCGTATCTGGATCGCTTTTCGCGTAAGCGCGTCATCTACTCACTGGACTTTCTCTCTGCCGGGCTGTACGCCATTTTCTTCATCCTGCTGCTCAGGGGTTATTTCAACTATACCGCGTATCTTCTCATCTCTATGCTGATGGGCGCCATCGACAGCGTTTATAGCGTCGCTTACGATAGCTTTTATCCGACGCTGATCAGCGAAGGGAATTTTACGCGCGCGTACTCTGTCGCAAGCCTGATCTATCCGCTGAGCAACGTCATCATGGTGCCGGTTGCGGGTCTTTGCTACAAGACCATCGGCCTTGCTCCGCTGTTTCTCTTCAATGCGATTACGTTCCTGATCGCCGCGATTGCGGAGACGCAGATCAAGGCAATCGAAACGCATCTGAATCAAGCGAGCGAGCGCTTCAGCGGCAGCAGGTTCATGCGCGATCTAAAGGATGGAATCGCATACCTCAAGCGAGAGCGTGGGTTAAACGCAATCACCTGGTTCTTCTTTGTCATGATGCTGGTAAGCTCCGTCTGTATGACACTGGCTTTGCCGTATTTCAAGAGCCTCAAGGCGGTCGACGGTGTCATGCAGTACACATTTGTGATGGGTGCAAATACCATCGGTCGCTTGATTGGTGGAGGAGTGCATTACTTCTTCAAATATCCTGCGGAGAAGAAATACAACATCGCACTTTTTGTCTATATTGTGATCTCATTTATAGACGGGGCTTATCTCTTCTTCCCGTTCTGGGCGATGTTGATCTTCATGCTGTTTGAGGGCATGCTGGGCGTAACCAGCTACAACATCCGCATCTCCAGCACGCAAAATTACCTGCCGGATGAGATGCGCGGCAGATTCAACGGCCTGTTTCAGATGTTTACCATCATCGGTACCATACTGGGGCAACTCATTGCGGGCGCAATCGGAGACCTATTCCCGATCCGCTGGATCGTTGCGGTCTGCATGTCGATCACAGTGCTGATGGTCTTTGTCATCATCGTGCCAAACGGTGAGCATGTGAAAAAGATCTACAATGTAAATGTGTAGCAACGTAAATGATATATAGCACTTACGCCAGTGTATAGACTGGCGTTTTTCTATGCTTTATGCGATAATAAATTCGGTGCCGGAACAAACGGCACCACCAAGTATCGATTCACTACAATTATTCTTTATCAGGAGGCATCTATGTTTGATCCAAGAATTCTCAAGCTGGCCGACGGACTGGTCAACTTTTCCTGCGCGGTAAAACTCGGCGAAAATGTGCTCATCCAGAGCATTGGCGGCAACGAAGACCTCACCCGCGCGCTCATCAAAGAAGTATACAAAGCGGGTGGTGTCCCCTTCCTCTGGCTCGAAGACAAGAGCCTTGACCGCGAGATCATGATGCACTGCACACCCGAGCAGCTCACGACAAGAGCGAAGGTAGATGCATCCATGATGTCGCAGATGCAGGCGTTCATCGGAATTCGCGGCGGCACAAACGCGAGCGAATTCTCCGATGTGCCGGGCGATAAATTCAACGACTACATGAAGTATTACTGGACGCCGGTACATGGTCAAATCCGCGTGCCCAAGACCAAGTGGGTCATCCTCCGCTATCCTTCGCCGAGCATGGCGCAGCTTGCGGATATGAGCACCGAAGCGTTTGAGGATTATTTCTTCAACGTCTGCACGCTCGACTACAGCAAGATGGACAAGGCTATGGATTCGCTCAAGGCGCTCATGGAGCGCACGGACAAGGTCCGCCTCGTTGCCCCCGGCACCGATCTAAGGTTCTCCATCAAGGATCTTCCCGCGATCAAGTGTGCGGGTAACATGAATATTCCTGATGGCGAAATCTACACAGCGCCCGTCAAATACAGCGTCAACGGTACGATTGCTTACAACACGCCTTCCCTCGAAGCGGGCTTCACGTTTACGGACATCAAGTTCACCTTCAAAGATGGCAAGATCATCGAAGCCACTGCAAACGATATCGCGCGCATCAACAATCAGCTGGATATCGACGAAGGCGCGCGCTACGTCGGCGAATTCGCCATCGGCGTCAACCCCTACATCACTTTCCCGATGAAGGACACGCTGTTTGACGAGAAGATCGCGGGCAGCATCCACTTCACGCCCGGCAGCTGCTATGACGACTGCAACAACGGCAACAAATCCAGTCAGCACTGGGACATCGTGCTGATTCAGACGCCGGAATACGGCGGCGGCGAGATTTGGTTTGACGATGTGTTAATCCGCAAGGACGGCATGTTCGTGCTCCCCGAGCTCCTGTGCCTTAACCCGGAGAATCTGAAGTAACAAGAACCGCAAGACAGCAATACAGCCCGGCGCATGCGCGCCGGGCTGTTGATTTATCGGTGTCAATTGCTTCAGGATTTAATTCTCCGGTTCGATGAGGCCGTAGTTTCCGTCCTTGCGTTTGTAGAGCACGTTCATACGGTTGGTATCCGAGTTGAGGAAAACGTAGAACGAATGCCCGACCATTTCAATCTGGAGCATGGCCTCCTCTTCGCTCATTGGTTTGATCGCAAAGCGCTTGACGCGAACGATCTTCGGCCCTTCCTCCTCGGCATCCTCATCACCGATATACTGCGTCTCCATGTCGCGGAACGCGCCTGCACGCAGGCATTTTTCGAGTTTGGTGCGGTGACGGATGATCTGCTTTTCGAGTTTGTCGAGCACGTTGTCGATGGAGGCGTACATGTCGCCGGTGATCTCTTCCCCGCGGATCACTCCACCTTCGTAGGGGATGGTTACCTCGACAATATGGCGATTCTTTTCCACGGACAAGGTGACGAACACCTCTGTGTCCTGCGGGAAATAACGCTCGAGCTTGCCAACCTTTTTATTGACCAGGTCATTGAGGTAATCGGAGATCTCGAGGTTTTTGCCAGTGATCGAAATACGCATGATACCACTCCTTTTTCGGCAAACTATTTTGTACTCTGCCTATGTTTATTTATTCGATACAATGATGACGTTCCCTTGTTTCTTTACACGATTATTTTTACTATATTTTCATGTCTTGGGTCTGTCATCCTTGTGAACGAATTCTAATATAAATCGAAATCATAATCAGTAATAGAATCACTTGCAATTAAATCGATTATTCGGTAAGGTGAATACATCTGGGGAATCTTTTTTCCTCGTCAATCCGAATCAAATCAAAAAGCAGCGGCATATTGGTCCGCTGCTTTTGTGCGTTATTTAAGCCGTCTTCCGCCACCGTAGACCGCGGAAATGCTTCGATCATCCGCGAGATATACCGCGCGCTCAAACCGCTCCTTGAGCGTTAGCTCCCGTGCGCTCGGCGGCAGGCGTGTTTCATCCAGCACAACTGCATGCAGCGGGTTACCCGGTGCAAAGCCGTCCGCGTCGCCAAAGTAGCGCGAGCCGGCGCTCGTTGCGAGATAATACGCCTCACCCACGGTCAGGAATGGCTCTTTGCCTTCTGTTGCGATGGCGCGCGCCTTGGACATGCGAAGGCAGCCCGTGAGTACCTGCAACATCGGCAACTGCGCGCCGCCCGCGATATCGGAACCCAGCGCCACCCACACGCCTCGCTCTTTCATCTGATGCACGGGCGCAAAGCCGCTGCAAATATTGATGTTGGAGTCCGGACAGTGAACGCAGAGCACGTTGTGGTCGATCATCGCTTGCTGCTCGCGCGCATCGGAATGCACGCAGTGCGCCATGATCGTGTGGTCCGTCCAGAGGCCGTATTTTTCGTAGGTCTGCCAGTATTGCTCGCAGTCGGGATGCAGCTCGTGAACGAGCTCGATCTCTCGCTTGTTTTCACTCAGGTGGGACTGCACGTAGACGCCGCGCTCTTTTGCAACGTTGCCGAGCCACTCCATGAGTTCGTTGGTGCAGCTGGGGGTAAAACGCGGTGTCAGAATCGGTTTCACGCGTGTGAACCGCGCGCTCTCTTCGAGCCAGCGCAGGGTTTCGCTCTTGCTTTCCTCGGTGAGTTCCTGGCATTCGCCGCTCGCGCGATCCATGTTGACCTTACCGACGTAGCCACCGATGCCAGCTTTCTCCAGCTCTTCCATCAAAATCAGCGTCGCGTCGACGTGCGTCGAAGAATAGATGCAGACGCGCGTGGTGCCGTTGTTGACGAGCTCCGCGGCAAGGCGGGCATATGCTTCGCGTGCGAAATCGGTATCCGCAAAACGTGCTTCAGTTTTAAAGGTATAGGCCTTGAGCCAGTCCATCAGCGGCAGATCCATGCCCATACCGAGCATGGGATACTGCGGCGCGTGCAGATGCATGTCCGAAAACCCCTGCAATATGAGCTGATCGGAATAGTCGACGATGGTTGCTCCCACAAACTCCGCCGGGATTTCCGCAAACACTCCCTTAACTACGCCGTCTTCCACCGCGAGATAGCCGTTCTCCGTGATCACGGGGTCGCCAAATGTCTTCGCCTCTATGATATGGCCCTTGATCAGTGTCAAGCCTGATAGTTGTTCTGTCATGTCGCTACTTCCTTATCTGCAAGGCGGGTGCGTTCCCCCCGTGCAGTGTATCGTAAATTCTTGTTTCGTTCTATTTTGTATCGATGTCTTCCAGTTCCCTTGCTTCGCCCGCTTCCACTAACCGCAAACGATCGGGATAGTGCCGAATGATTGCGCCGCCTCCGATGTCCTCTTTCAGCGCGGCGAGCTCCGTAAAGAGATCCGCGGGAAAGATTACGGGATTTCCTCTCCTCTGACCAAACGCAAGGGAAACGATGCAGTTTGGATGCGCCTCAAACTCATTGATTAAGTTTTGAATGCTTCCGGATGTGAGATATGGCTGATCCGCCACCGCGTACAAGATTCCGTCCAGCCTTGGCTCCTTCGCCAGAATCGCTTCGGTTGCGATGGTGACGCTGGTGCCGACGCCACGCTCCGGCTCCGGATTGATCGCAATGGGAAACGCATATTGGTACGCAAGCTGGCGTATCTCGCCCGCCTCCGCTCTGGTCACGCAAATGCGTGCGTCAAACGGCAACGCGGAGTAGAGGCGTAGCGCACGTGCAATCATCGGCTCGCCATCGACCTCGTGGAGCAGCTTGCCGCCACCGAAGCGCTTGCCCGCGCCCGCCGCGAGGAGCACGTAGCCGATCTTCACGCGCGATACCTGCCGGAAGCCTTCCGAAAGACAAATCTTCCTTTGCCTTCCTGAATCAGCTTGCCGTCTTTGACGATATGCCGCCCGCCGAGCAGCGCATCCGATACTCCACCCAGCACTTTCATGCCTTCATAGGGAGAGTTGTCGCAGTGGTGCGCATTCGTGCGGTAGGAAATCTTGCTTTCACCCGTTGGGTCGTAGATCGCGATATCCGCCTCCGCGCCTTCGCGCAGTACGCCGCGGTGTGGGTACATGCCAAATAGTTTCGCTGCGTTTTCGCTCATAATCGCCGCCATTTGCTGGAGCGTGATGCGTCCCGTGCGCACGGCATAGGTATAGATGAGCTGTGCGCGGTTTTGTACACCCGCGCCGCCGTTCGGCGTTTTGCTAAATTCTCCACCGCCGAGCGCTTTCTGGCTCATCATAAATGAGCAGTGGTCGGTGCCGATCACGTCGATCTCGCCAGAACCCATTGCGGATAGCAGCGCATCCTGATCCTCCGCCTTTCTCAGCGGCGGCGACATGATGAATTTCTCCGCGTCGGGATCGCCATATCTCGCGTCGTCGAGCACCAGATACTGCGGACAAGTCTCGAGATAGACCTCCTGTCCTCTCGCCCTCGCTCTGCGCGTCTCCTCCAAGCCTTCGTGCGTGGAGAGATGCACCACCCAAACGGGCGCTTTTGCGAGCTGGCCGATGCGCATGAGCCGCGAAATCGCCTCCGCCTCCACGGCATTTGGCCGGGAGATCGGGTGCGCCAGCGGCGAGCGCATGCCAATGCTGTTGAGCTCGTGAATCCGCTCGTTGAGTACATCGTAATTTTCGCAGTGTACGCCGCTGATGCAGTTCAGCGCCGCCATGTGTTTCAGCGCCGCGTAGATCTCGCCGTCGTTGAGGCGCATAGCGTCATACACCATATACATCTTAAAGGAGGTAACGCCTTGCGCCACCATGTTCTCCACCTCGGCTGCGCGCTCTCCGTCCCATTCCGAAATCGCCATATGGAAGCCGTAGTTGCAGCTGGAACCCTCCGCCTTTTTGTGCCAGAGGTCGAGCGCATCCTGCATCGTCATGCCGCGATCCTGCGTGGCAAAGTCCAGCACGGTGGTTGTGCCGCCGAGTGCCGCAGCACGGGTCCCGGTGATGAAGTTGTCCGCAGTGACCGTGACGCCGAGGTCGAGGTCAAAGTGCGTGTGCGTGTCGATAAAGCCCGCAAAGATGAGCTTGCCGCCCGCATCGATCACTTCATCCGCCTGCTCGTTCATGCCTGCCGCAATGCGCTTGATAAAACCGTTTTCAATGAGGATATCCGCTTGCTCGATGCCCTGACTGCGCACAAGCGTTCCGTTTTGAATGAGGGTTCGCATAAGGTTTGTGCCTCCTTACGTATCATTCGGTTTTCGGTTGTCAATATCAGTCTATCCGCAAAACAAATTAGTCGGTCGAGTATTTCATCTGCGTATGAGAAACGCAGGAAAACAGCCATTGAGCCTGCATAATAGCAACATCTGGTTTCATTCTATCACACGAAATTCTTCCTGCAAAGTATTTGCATCTAACAATCTTTGTGCTATACTAACAAAAAGGTGGGTGAGCATTATGCAAAAGTCACGTCTTCGCGCCGCCATCCTAAACGCGGCCAATCGAAATGCTGCTCTGGTCATCAAAAACGCAAAAATCGTCAATGTATTTACGGAAGAAATCATAGAAGGTGACGTCGCCATGCGCGATGGCATCATCATTGGCGTTGGCGAGTATACCGGTCGCGTCGAGATCGACGCAAAGGGCGGATATCTCTGTCCGGGACTCATCGACGGTCATGTGCACATCGAGTCTTCGATGGCGCATCCTTCTCGTTTTGCCAATGTCATTCTCGAAAAAGGCACCACTTCTATCATTGCAGACCCGCATGAGATCGCCAACGTATGCGGTTCCGACGGAATTCAATACATGCTTGACCAAACGGAATGGCTTCCCCTTTCCGTTTTTATTATGGTTCCCTCCTGCGTCCCTGCGACCGCGTTTGAAACCAGCGGTGCGAAATTGACGGCAAGAGACCTTGAGCCCTTCATCAGCCATCCACGTGTATTGGGCCTTGGCGAAGTGATGGACTATGTCGCAACCGTCGAGGGCGACGGCGAAATGCTCGATAAGCTGCACCTCTTTCGGCATCACCCCATCGATGGTCACGCGCCAACGCTGACCGGAGACGCGCTCAACGCCTACTGCGTCGCAGGCCCGTATACCGATCACGAGTGCATCACCTATGAAGAAGTGCTCGAGAAGCTCAGAAAGGGTCTTCGCATCCATCTGCGCCTCGGCTCCGCCAACCGCAACGTCGAAGAGATCATGAAAAAGATCGCGGAAAACAATCTGCCCACGCGCAGAATGTCCTTCTGCACCGACGACAAGCACCTCTCCGACATCCGTGAGGAGGGGCATATCAATTATATCGTTCGCCGCGCGGTGGCAAACGGTATCCCGGCGATCAAGGCGATCCAGATGGCGACCATCAACACAGCCGACACCTATGGCATCCGGCATTACGGCGCGGTTGCGCCGGGTTATCGCGCGGATCTCGTGTTGTTTGATAACCTCACGGACTTTAACCCGCAGTTTGTCATCACGGACGGCAAGGTGTTTGAGCCCAGCGTGGATTCTCACATCAAGCCTGACCCGAAGATTTACAACAGCGTCCACCTCGCCCCGCGCAAGCCGGATATCTTCAAGATGCCGATTTCCGGCAAAGCGAACATCATCCGCTTGATTCCGAAAGAACTCGTCACCGCGCTGGACATTGAAGACGTCTACACTGAGAACGGCTTGTTCGTGCCCAGAGACGGCCTTTTAAAGCTCGCGGTATTGGAGCGTCACCATGCGTCCGGTCGCGTTGGCCTGGGCATTCTGCGCGGGTTCGACATCAAAGACGGCGCAATCGCCACCACGGTGGGACATGATTCCCACAACCTCGTTGTCGTAGGCGACAACGACGCGGACATGCTACAAGCGGTCGATGTGCTCGAAGAGTGCGGCGGCGGCTACGTGGTCGTGAGCCGCGGCGAAGTCAAGGCGAGGCTCGTCCTTTCCGTCGCGGGTCTCATGAGCGATGCACCGCTGGAAGTCATCCTCAAGCATCAGCGCGAGCTGCTTGCCGCTGCGGCAGACCTCGGCATCCATACTGAGAGCGATCCGTTCATTACGCTTTCTTTCATCGCGCTGCCGGTCATTCCGGACGTGAGGCTGACGGATATGGGTCTTTTCAACGTGCGCACGATGGAATTCGTCAACAAGGCGAGTCAATAATCCCCTACCTTTGTTGCGCGACAGATAAAATCATATATGTTGTTTTATCTGTGATATTCTCGTAGCATTTTGTGAAATTCTGTTGATGTTTTCTCTTGCAGTAGTATGATAATTCTATATTAGTAGACATTACTGTTATCCAAAATTGATTCGATCAATCAAAGATAATTTCATACAATCAATCCCGAGACAAATCACTTATGCAACCCGTCACCGGCGGTGTGGAGCGATGCCGTCGGTTTGCCACAAATTACAGGAGGGTACTATGGTAGTTGGACAAAGCGTCAAACGCGTCGACGCAGTCGACAAGGTCACCGGCAGAGCCCGTTATGCGGACGACCTCGTCGATAAGAGCGCACTCATCGTAAAGATCTATCACTCGACCATTGCACACGGTATGGTCAAATCCGTTGACATCAGCGCCGCGTCTCAAATACCCGGCGTGGTCAAGGTGTTGACCTGCTTTGACGTGCCCGATCGCCCGTTCCCTACAGCGGGACACCCGTGGTCGACCGACCCGCATCATCAGGACGTAGCCGATCGCCTGTTGTTGAATCGTCACGTCCGCTACTATGGCGACGACGTCGCCGTCGTGATTGCGGAGGATGAAGTCGCCGCGGATCAGGGCTTGCGTGCGCTGAAAGTGGAGTATGAAGAGTACCCCTTTGTGCTGGACGTTCAGGAAGCCATGAAGGACGGCGCTCCCCAACTGCACGAGCGCTTCCAGAACAACATCTTGGGTCGCACGAACTACGAAGTCGGCAACTTTGACGAGGCAATCAAAGAACCCGGTCTTGTTAGGGTCGAGGGTTGGTATGATACCCCCATCGTGCAGCATTGCCATATCGAAAACCACATCTGCTACGCCGAGGAACAGGTGGGCAAAATCGTCATCGTCTCCAGCACGCAGATTCCGCACATCGTGCGCCGCATCTGCGGTCAGGCGCTGGGCCTTCCCTGGGGTAGCGTTCGCCTAATCAAGCCCTACATCGGCGGTGGCTTTGGCAACAAGCAGGATGCGCTCTATGAACCCCTCTGCGGCTATTGCTGCCAGCAGGTCGGCGGCAGGCTCGTCAAGCTCGACGTCAGCCGTGAAGAGACTTTTGTCAGCAACCGTGTTCGCCATGCGATTCGCTATCACATCGTCACTTACGCCCGTCCCGACGGCCGTTTTGTCGCGCGTCAGATGGAGGCGTATTCCAATCAGGGTGCTTATGCAAGCCACGGCCACGGCATCTGTGCCAAGGGCGCGAATGCGTTCAAGCAGATCTATGTGGATGCAGTCGCCACGAAGGTAGACGCGTACACCGTGTTTACCAACCTTCCCGCAGCCGGAGCCATGCGCGCCTACGGCATCCCGCAGGTTTCGTTCGCCATCGAGAGTAGCGTGGAAGACGCGGCAAAGGCACTGGGTATGGATTCCGTCATAGTGCGCCAGATGAACATGATGCCCGTTGGCTATGTCGACGCGTTCTCCAAAAACTGCAACTACTTTGACAGCTTGAATCAATGCATCGCCAAGGGCAAAGCGTACATGGATTATGACCGTCTGCACGCGGAATACGCCAATCAGACGGGACCAATCCGCCGCGGCGTCGGCATGGCGATCTTCTGGTACAACACCGCCGTCTGGCCGATCTCGCTGGAAGCCAGCAGCTGCCGCATGGTAATGAATCAGGATGGTTCGGTGCAGCTGCACATTGCGGAAACCGAAATCGGGCAGGGCGCGGACACCGTGTTTGCACAGATGGTTGCCGATACGGTCGGCATCCCGATGGACAAGGTGCACGTCGTCTCCACGCAGGACACGGATTCCACCCCGTTTGGCACGAGCGCTTACGCCTCCCGTCAGACATACGTCGCGGGATTCGCCATCCACAACATCGGCACTCAGCTAAAAAACAAACTGCTCAACTACGCCTCCTACCTCACGAGCAAGCCCGCCGAACAGATCGACATCGTCGACGGTCGCGTGATCGATAAGGCAAGCGGCGATCTTCTGATGAACATCGACGAGCTCGCGACCACCGCGCTCTATTCGCTGGAGCAGGCGGAGCAGTTCAGCGCGGAAGGCACCACGCAGATCAAGAGCAATGCCTATTCCTTCGGATGCGGCTTTGCCGAGGTCGAGATCGATATCCCCATGTGCAAAGTCAAGCTCCTTCGCATGATCAACGTCCACGATTGCGGCCGGCTGATCAATCCGCAGCTGGCGGAAGCGCAGGTGCACGGCGGCATGAGTATGGCCATCGGCTATGGCATGGGCGAGCAGCTCCTGTTTG
Source organism: Clostridiaceae bacterium (assembly GCA_039683525.1). Classification (GTDB taxonomy): domain Bacteria; phylum Bacillota; class Clostridia; order Christensenellales; family CAG-138; genus UBA7703. The sequence goes on along the minus strand of JBDKRF010000475.1, from coordinate 3,880 downwards.
ACCCGAAGACGGGCAAACCGCTCAACAACAACCTGCTTGACTACAAACTCTGCACCATGCTGGATCACCCGGATCTGAAAGCGGAGTTCGTCGAAAACTTCGAGCCGACCAGCCCCTTTGGCACCAAGGCGCTTGGCGAACCTCCGGCCTGCCCGGGCGCGCCTGCCATCCGCAACGCGATTCTCAACGCAACGGGCGTTGCCGTCAACCAAACGCCCATGACGCCGCACATCCTCTTTGAGCGTTTCAAAGAGGAAGGCCTACTGTAAGAAGAAGGAGCTGACGACTATGTATGATTTTTCCGCTTTATATGAGGCAACGAGCGTACAAAACGCCGTGGAACTCATGCAGGCGCATCCGTCGGCCGTTCTGATTGCAGGCGGCAGCGATGTACTCATCAAAATGCGCGAGGGCAAACACGCGGGCGCGGAGCTCATCAGCCTCTATAAGCTTGATGAACTGCGCGAGGTCACCATGGACCCCGACGGCGCGCTGCGCATCGGCCCCATGACGAGCTTTTCCCACGCAACCAACAGCCCTCTGCTGCAGCAGTATATGCCGGCACTCGGCGAATCCGCGGACACCGCGGGCGGCCCGCAGCTGCGTAATATCGGCACCCTTGGCGGCAACATCTGCAACGGTGTCACCAGCGCGGACACCGCCTCCACTCAAGTGGCTTATGACGCGATACTGGAGATCACGGGGCCAAACGGCATGCGCAAGGTCAGCATCCACGACTTCTATAAAGGCGTCGGCAAGGTCGATCTTGTACCGGGCGAACTGCTCACGGGTATTCTGATTCCCAAAGAGAGCTACGAGAACTGCTATGGCTACTACATCAAGTACGCCATGCGCAATGCTATGGACATCGCGACCATCGGCTGCTCCATCAACGTCGTGCTCAGCGCGGATAAGAAGACGATAGAGCGCGTACGCATCTCTTACGGCGTCGCAGGTCCTGTCCCGATGCGCGCAAGGACGACGGAAGCCGCCGTCAACGGTCAACCCGTCAACGAGGAGACCATCGCACTAATCGGAAACGCGGTACTCAACGACGTGAACCCGCGCACCAGCTGGCGCGCAAGCGCAGACTTCCGCAAGCAGATCATCAGCGAGACCGCCCGCCGCGGCTTACGTACCGCCATCGAGCGCGCAGGAGGTGTGTTCTAATATGGAAAAGAAACTGGTCAAATGCAATATCAACGGCAAGGATGTCGAAACGTATGTAGACGTTCGCGCGTCTCTGACCGACATGCTGAGAAACGACTATCGCCTCACCTCCGTCAAGAAGGGTTGCGAGGTCGGAGAATGCGGTGCTTGCAACGTCATCATCGACGGCGAATGCTTCAACTCCTGCATCTATCTCGCGGTCTGGGCGGAAGGAAAACACATCCGCACTCTGGAGAGCCTGCTCGGCCCGAACGGCGAGCTAAGCGACATTCAGCAGGCGTTTGTGGATGAGGCTGCCGTTCAGTGCGGCTTCTGCACGCCGGGGTTCATCATGACCGCGGTGGAAGTGCTCGAAACCGGCAAGGATTATACCCGCGACGAGCTCAGAAAGCTCCTCTCCGGTCACCTCTGCCGTTGTACGGGTTATGAAAACATTCTCAACGCCGTTGAAAAGACGATGAAGAAGCGCTTGGGGAAAGCATAATCAGACTAACTGTATAATATTACAGAAAAATCTCATTGCTATACTAAAAAAATAATTGCATTTAGCGGATGGTTGAAGTAGCATAAAAAACAAACCATCTTCGCCGCCCGGAGCCGCGAACACTCGGTTTCGGGCGGGTTTATACTCACTCGAAAGGAAGAAACCCATCATGCGTTATTCGGATTTGGACAAGACAGCACTCAGCGCAGAACTCTCTCGCGTTCAGAAAGACTACGAGGCACTGCGTGGCCACAAACTCAACCTCAACCTCACCCGCGGCAAACCCGAAACCGCGCAGTTGGCGTTGTCGAACGACATGTTCCGCACGCTTGACGATGGAGATTTTGATATCGACGGCATGGATACGCGCAACTACGGCGAACTCGCGGGCCTTCCCTCCTGCCGCAAGCTCTTTGCCGACATCCTCTTCTGCAAAACCGAAGAAGTCATTCTCGGCAACAACGCGAGCCTGCAGCTGATGTATGACCTGATTGCAAAGGCGTATACCCACGGACTGAAAAACAGCGTCCGTCCCTGGTCGAAGGAGGAGAAGATCAAGTTTCTCTGTCCCTTCCCCGGCTATGACCGCCACTTTAACGTCAGCAAGAGCTTTGGTATGGAGCTGGTTCCCGTGCCAATGGATGAAAAAGGCCCGAACATGGATCTGCTCGAAGAACTGATCAAAGATGCTTCCGTCAAGGGCATGTGGTGCGTGCCGAAGTTTAGTAACCCCGACGGCTATGTCTACCCGCTCGAAACCTGCAAGCGCATCGCTGCGATGAAACCCGCCGCACCGGACTTCGCGCTCATGTGGGACAATGCCTACTGCATCCATACGTTTGAAGGCGAGGACATCGCTTTCCCGGATATGATCGGCCTCTGCCGTGAGGCGGGCAACCCCGACCTCGTGTATGAATTTGCCTCCACCAGCAAGGTAACCCTCGCGGGTGCTGGCGTCTCCTGCATGGCGGCAAGCGTGGAGAATATCAAATATGTCCTCAGCCTGATGACCTTCCAGACCATCGGGCCGAACAAGGTCAACGAGCTCATGCACGTGCGCTTCCTCAAGAATGCGGAAAACACGCATTCGCACATGAAGAAGCACGCGGCCTTCATGAAGCCGAAGTTTGACCTCGTCTGCGAGGCGTTGGAAAAAGAGATCGATCCGCTTGAAATCGCGAGTTGGCATCGTCCCAAAGGTGGCTATTTTGTGAGCATCAACCTCATGCATGGCACCGCCAAACGTGTGGTCGCACTCTGCAAGGATGTCGGCGTTGCGCTCACGGGCGCGGGTGCCACCTATCCCGGCGGCGTCGATCCCGAGGACACCAACCTGCGCATCGCGCCGTCCTATCCTCCGCTCTCCGAAGTTAAGCAGGCGATGGACGTCTTCTGCGTCTGCGTCAAGCTCGCGACGCTGGAAAAGCTGCTGGCCTAAGAAACCAATCAACACATAAAACGCCGCTTCCGTTCAGTCGGAGGCGGCGTTTGTTATGATGCATCCATTACGGTTGATAAACAAGGTCGATCTGCACATCGTCCTCACTTGCGACGAAACCGACTTTGCAGTAGAGCGCGATGGCTCCGGTGTTGCAATCGTCCGCCAACAGAAACGCGCGAGTCGCGCCATGGTCGATTCCGTATTGCAGCGCGCTCTCAACCAACACTCTGCCGTAGCCTTCCCCCTGGCATTCCGGCATGACTGCGACCTCGCGCAACCAGACGATCGGGCCAAGCGGCTTGTCAAATCCATAGATCGCCACGCTGACGATGCCGACCATCTTACTCCCATTGCGGCAGGCCAGCACGGTTTCGTGTCTTGCGCCGCCCGCTATTGCCTGCGGGTCGCAGCCCGTCATCCAGGCAATGATGCTCTCCCGCGTTTCCCCGAAGAACTCTCGGCTCTGCAACCGGCAGCTTTGCGAAACCGCGGCTGCCTCCTTCGCCTCCGCGAGCAGAATCGGTTCGCACAGCGTCTTTGGTTCGTAGCCCGCTTGCAGCGATCGAATCCAATACTCTCGCAAAATGCCAAACTCCGTAAAACCATTTTGCAGGAAGGTTTCTTTCCAACTTTCCGGCACAAACGTCACGAGCGTTTCTTTTTCGCCGGATTTTGCCGCGGAGATGACCGCGTTCGGCTTTTGCGCAGCCCACTGGAGATCCCGGATGTCTGCCTCCTCCTTCATGCCTTCCAGCAAGATCAACGAGTTGCTGTTCTTCAAAATC
>JBDKRF010000474.1:0-2711 GCA_039683525.1 Clostridiaceae bacterium | reverse complement strand
TTTCTCAAGTCGAGATTGTAGCGCGCAGGACTCCGAGCAATAAAGAGGCGGTCGTCCCGACGAGCGATATTCGAAATATTCTCCGCACGTCTGGCATACATACCGCTTCACAATAGCTACAATTTCTCTATTGCCAGCATTCATATTGCCTCCAAACGAAGATCAGTACCGTAGCGGTACTGATCCATGTGATTATCGCGATTTTCTATTTTCCGTTTCGATCGTTATCGAGCTGTGACAGCTTTTACAAAGCGCCATGAGGTTGCCCTCGTCGTTCGTGCCACCGTTTGCCAGCGGCAGAATGTGATTCACTTCCTCAGCCGGGGTCAGTCTGCCTCCGCTCTTGCACTGCTCGCACAAAGGATGTAGTAATAGAAACCGCGCACGGAGTTTCTTCCATGCGCGGCCGTAACGTTTATTTGTGTCTGAGTTGCGAAGGTTATGATTGTACTGGCGTTCGGCGATCTGCTTATGCTCATCACAGAACCGCCCATCGGTCAGTCTCCCACAGTCAGGGTAGGAGCACGGACGCTTCGGTTTCATCGGCATCGTCAGCACTCCTAACCAAACAAGCAAGGGCTCCCGCGCATTGCGGAAGCCCCTCTTTCTTTTCATCCATTTTGTATAAGATCACTTTCCTAAGTGACATTCAATGTCATTTAGTGACAACTTTTCAGAAAATAATCCTGTGCTAAGCAGCACTTTCATTTTCGGTCTGCACCCTGCGCACACATATTGGTTCTTGGGGATATAAATGATCTGTTGTACTTCCATGCCACAAAATCGGCACCGCGGGAAATATAGCATACCCTTGGTGGTTTTTGCGATGCGCACACCATCACGCAAAGCTTCCTGATAGCTCATCGTTCCACCGCCCACGGTACACATATACTTTCCAGCGCAAGGTCATGCATTCGTAACAAGTGCCGCTGCGTGTACCCCAGCTCAACTGCGATTTCTTCCCAGCGGTTAAAACACAAATACCGCAGTTCCAGTATGGTCTGGTATTCTGTGTTCTCCACTCGCTTTATTCGCCGCATGATCTCCGCCTTTAGATCGACAAGCGCGTCGATGTCGTCGTTGATCTCGCCCTCTAGATCGACCATTTTGGCAATGATCTCCTCCATGGAGTGCGGATTCGGCGATGCCGCCTTCGGCGCGCCGGACAGCGTTCCCGTTGCTTTACCGAGCAGATCACGCAATGACATGACCTGCGCCAGTTTACTGTTAATCCGCTGGTCGATCCGGTATGCCTGCGACAAGTATTCCTTTGCGTTCATTCTATTCCTCCATATCCCCACAGGATCGCATCCACGTCCTCCACCGATCGAACCACGAATGCGCGGCCTCCCGCAGCTTGGATTCGTTCGATTGTGTGTTCCTGTAGATTTGTCAATTGTCCCGTCGTAGTCTTCACCTCAAAGGCGAAGAACCGCCCACACAGGCAGCAAACGATGTCCGGCAGTCCCGCCGTTCCATACATGCCGCCGTGTTCCTTCCAAGCGAAGCACATCGGCTCCACCTTCAGTCGCCGCATTATTGCAGCGACGATATCTTTTTCCAACATGTGCTTCCTTCCTGTTACCTGTTACGTGTTACTTCTTCCTATCTAGGGCTAGAACTATACACGCGCATACGCGCGCGTACGTGCGCACGCGAGAGAAATAAAAACATGTTTTCCGTGTAGCTATAGAAATGAAGGTAACTAAGTAACAAGTAACATAAAAACTTAATCCCAGGGACTGATTGGTTCGGGTGTTGTGGGATCAAAACTAGCGATGTCGCACCGTTTCAGAATTTCTTCATAATCCAGCACATACGCCCGTTTTAGCATTCCGCTGATTCTCACCGGCTTGTACGCGATGAACAAATCAGATTGTCTCAGCTGTTTCAGAAATTGCGCGTAGTCCAGACACTCGCCATTAATGGCGTGATCACGACGGTATTGCGTGTATCGGTCATAGCAGAGCTTGAAGTAGATCGCCACATGGTCCAAATTCTCCATGATTGTCCACTCGCTTGCATAAAGTCCCATGCGCGCCATGCCCTCAAGCGTCAGCTCAATGATTCCCTTATTGGCGGTTCCACCATCGAGAAGATATTCCTTCGCGCCGTACACCAAGTACTCCATACATCGCTTCATGGGGATATTGAATACCTGCTCCCACTCTAGACCATGCGCTTGGCACAATGCGCCCAGTAGTTGCAGCCCCGCGACGCAGCACGCGATGTTGTTCCGCACCCGTGATGGCAGTTCCGCATCAATCTCATCCAGCGCGCCGCGGTACCATGTTTCCGCGTCCTCGGCGGATGTGTTCAACGCGACCCCCAAAAGCACCCGCCCGAACCCCGAGAGAATGTCTGACATTCCGCTCAGGCGAGCAAACACTTTTCGATGTTTCTCAGGCTTGAGGTCTTTCTTCGAAAACAGCAGCTCTATACTGCGTTCCCGGATCGACGCCTCCGCGGGCGATTCCTCGCCAGCGACCACGAGCGGAGCGCAGAGCGTGTATTTCGTCATGGTCTGATCAGCGCGGCCACGCTCGCCGTCCGTGCCGTCGTAGGCGTTTCGCATGTGGTTGAGGACAACACTGAGAGTCATACGGTCGATTTTAGAGGGTTTAAATTCATCCAGCGTCTGTGGAATCAGGTTTGAAGCGACGGCTTCCTTCATGAGCGTGAACTTCGTTACCTGCGACGCGGCCGTAATG
>JBDKRF010000473.1:0-9250 GCA_039683525.1 Clostridiaceae bacterium | reverse complement strand
GGCCAGCGTCGGCATCGCCGAAATCGTGGTCTGATCCAGCGTCAGGAAATTATCACCTGAGAGCACACGCAACGTATCCCCACTCTTGGACGAGAGCGTCACTCCGCTGAGCGTGAGTCTCCCGCCTAAGAGCAGGATGCAGGCGGAATCCGCACCTTCGGTCGAGAACGAGCCCAACGTGACCACTGCGCTCGCATCTTCGCGCACGATGAGCACGGGCGAGGATTCGCCGGAGGTGTAGACCGAGGTGCCATTGACCGCCAACTGCGTGCCTTCTGCTGAAACAATCATCCCCACCGCGCCAATTCCGTTGGTGGTGATATTGCTCTGGTTCAAGGTCAACTGCCCCTTCGAAATCACCGCAACCGCCGCGTTTTGCCCGCCGGTGTAATCACCGGAGGAATCGCCTGTTTTGTTGATATCCGCGCTCGTCATGGTCAATATCCCCATACGCTCCAAGAGGATCGTGTTGACGTTTGCCGTGTCCGAAGCATACGACTCGCCATTCGACTCCTCGGTCGTACCATCTGCCGAATAGAGGCTGCTGTGCGTCACATCCGCCGTGTTGGTGTTTGCCGAATCCCCGGCAGTGACGACATCCACTGCGGCATCCTCCACTGCGTTTTTCACGGGTACTTTGCCGCAGCCGAGCATCGCGAGCATCAGCCCTGCGAGCAACAGCGGAAGCACTTTTTTCATCATCGGTTGCTTCATCTTCTTATACACTCCTTGTGCAATACTATGCTGTCCAAGTCTATTTCTTAGTTTTATATTCAATTTGATCTTATAAAAGACTTGTGACGGGCGCATGACGCGCTTATGAAGCTTCTGTCAAAAAAAAGGCCCGCGCGTGTTCTGCGCGAGCCTTTTCTGGTTGATGTTTCTTACGCGTATTTCGCCTCAAGGCGCTTACGAATCTCGCGGATAAACGCGATGCTGGTCACGGCAGTCGGAGTCATGCCCTCGCAAAGTCCTACGAGGTCTTTGGTCATAATGCCCGCATCCAGCGTCTCAATCGACGCCGCCTCAAGCTTTTTACCGAATTCCGCGAGTGCGGGCAGATGATCCATCTCTCCGCGCTTGCTCAGCGCGCCGCTCCAGGCAAAGATGGTCGCCATGGGGTTGGTGCTGGTCTCTTCACCCTGGAGGTATTTGTAATAGTGCCGGGTGACGGTGCCGTGCGCGGCCTCATACTCAAAGTTGCCCTCCGGAGAGACGAGTACGCTCGTCATCATCGCGAGACTGCCGAACGCGGTGCTTACCATGTCGCTCATCACGTCGCCGTCGTAGTTTTTGCAAGCCCAGATGTAGCCGCCTTCGGAGCGGATCACGCGAGCCACCGCGTCGTCGATCAGCGTGTAGAAGTAGGTCAAGCCGTTTTCTTCGAATTTCGCTTTGTAGTCTTGCTCGAAGATCTCCTCAAAGATATCCTTAAACGTGTGGTCATAGAGCTTGCTGATCGTGTCCTTGGTGGAGAACCACAGATCCTGTTTGGTGCTCAGCGCGTATTGGAAGCAACTGTGCGCAAAGGAACGGATCGAGCTATCCTTGTTATACATGCCCTGCAGCACGCCGGGGCACTCGAAGTCGTAAATAGTCTTGCGGAAAGAGGCGCCGTTTTCGCCCGTAAACACAAGCTCCGCCTTGCCCTTTTCCGGCACGCGGTATTCCGTTGCGCGGTAGACGTCGCCATAGGCGTGACGCGCGATGGTGATGGGCTTCTTCCACGTCTTGACCACTGGCTTGACGCTGTCGATCAAGATCGGCGCGCGGAACACCGTTCCGTCGAGAATCGCGCGGATGGTGCCGTTGGGGCTTTTCCACATCTCGCTGAGGTTGTATTCCTGCACGCGCTGGGCGTTTGGCGTGATGGTTGCGCACTTGACGCCGACGCCGTATTTCTTGATCGCGTTTGCGGCATCCGTCGTAATCTGATCCTTCGTTTTTTCGCGCTCAATTAAGCCGAGATCGTAATACTCCGCCTTGAGATCGACGAACGGCAGGATCAGTTCCTCCTTGATCTGTTGCCAGAGAATGCGGGTCATCTCGTCGCCATCCATCTCGACGAGCGGGGTCTTCATCTTGATCAAATCCATATCCGTTTCCTTTCGGCTGTTGGTCGTAATCTGCTTACTTGCCCGCATGCGCGGCGTAGTAATTCATTAGGCACCCCTCGAGCAGGATCTCGCGCTCGTCCGCCGTCAGCGGCGGTAGGTTGAGGGTGATGGCTTCCGTCGTGCCGTCTTTTTTGATCGCGGTGGCACAAAGCGTGTCCTTCTGCGTTTCTATCGCCTCGCGCACGTTTGGCACGAACACGTGGTCGCCCACTTCATAGGCAAAGCCTGCGCCCGCAGGCAACGTAAACGGCAGAATACCCCAGTTGATGCAGTTGCTGCGGTAACGCTTGGTGGCGTATTCGTAGCAGATATTCGCCGAGCCGCCGAGCACACGCTGGCTGGAGGCCGCCTGCTCTCTCGCGCTGCCGTCGCCGGGTTTGTTGGCAAACACGCAGGAGCCATAAGAGGTGCTCTTGAGGAGTTTGTCCGCGTCGCCAACCTTGCTCAGGATCGCCTTGAGCGCGTCCGGCGCGGCGTTTTCCCTGCGCGCGGCTTCCGCTTTGGCAACCGCTTTGCTGCGGCCGACGTAGTCCGGCGCGCGGCGCGAAAGCGCAAACTCTGCGAGGCGCAAGGGGTTGCTGCGATAGGAACTGGTTTCGCCGGAGGGGATGAGTTCGTCCGTGGTGGTCACGGGGTCGCGAATCACGGCACTCAGCTCGACGAGCACGTTCTGCGTGAGCGGGTAGATCTTCGGCCAATCGGCAATGTTCGGCCCGAACACGAGTTCCACGCTGGGGTCGGCCTTGCCAAAGCCGTTGTAGCAGCGCTTTTCATACGGCGAGCGGTCATAGCGGTAGCGGATGCGGCGTTTCCGGTAGACCACGTCGGTCGCGGGCGTGAGTCTGCCGCCGTTTGCCGCGGTGGCCGCGATGCTGCGCGCGTCCATCAGCGCGACGAAGGCAAGCTGCCCTTCACCGGGCTTACTGCCTTCGCGATTGGGGAAGTTGCGCGTGGTGTGGCGGATCGAAAAGCCGTTGTTGGCGGGCACATCTCCCGCACCGAAGCACGGGCCGCAGAAGCTGGGCTTCATAACCGCGCCCGCGCGAATCAGCGTTTCGGTGGCTTCCGCCCGCGTGAGCGCGATGCTGACCGGCACACTGGTGGGATAGACGGAAAGCGAAAACTCGCCGTTGCCCGTCGACCCGCCGGACAGGATTTCGCTGGCTTCGATGATGTTATCAAACAAGCCGCCTGCGCAGCCCGCGATGATGCCCTGATCGGCATAGACGCCGTCGGGTTTGAGTTTGCTCCTCAAATCGAGCGTGACTTTCGGGAAGGTTGCCTTTGCTTCCTCCTCCACCTTTGTGAGCAGCTCATCCGCGCGCTCAATAAACTCGCGGATGGGATAAGCGTTGCTGGGATGGAACGGAAGAGCAATCATGCACTCGACCTTGTCCAGCTCGATGGTGATCATGGAGTCATAGTAAGCGCCCTCTTCCGGCGCGAGCTTAGCGTATGCTTCCGGCCGCCCGTGCGCGCGGAAGAACTCCGCGGTTTCGCCATCCGTTTCCCAGATGGAGCTCAGGCACGTCGTCTCGGTGGTCATGACGTCCACGCCGTTGCGATAGTCCGCGGAGAGGTGCTTAATCCCCGGGCCCACGAACTCCAGAATCTTGTTCTTTGCGCGGTTCTCGGCAAAGCCTTCCTTGACGAGCGCGAGCGCCACGTCGTGCGGGCCGACCCCTCTGCGGGGTTTGCCGGTGACATAGCAGAGCACGACTTCGGGTGCCGCGATGTCGTAGGTGTTTTTCAGCAGTTGCTTGACCAGCTCCGGCCCGCCTTCGCCGACCGCGAGCGTGCCCAGCGCGCCATAGCGCGTGTGGCTGTCCGACCCCAGAATCATCCGCCCGCAGCCCGCGAGCTCTTCGCGCGCATAGCTGTGGATGACGCTCAGGTTTGCCGGCACATAGATGCCGCCGTATTTCTTCGCGGCGGAGAGGCCGAAGACGTGGTCGTCCTCATTGATCGAGCCGCCGACGGCGCAAAGGCTGTTGTGGCAGTTGGTCATCGCATACGGCATGGGGAATTCCGTCAAGCCGCTTGCGCGCGCGGTCTGCACGATGCCGACATAGGTGATGTCGTGCGAAATCAGCGCGTCAAACCGGAGGCGCAGCTTCTCCATATCGCCGGACACGTTGTGTGCGCGGAGAATGGAATACGCGATGGTCTTCTCTCGATTTGCGATCTGGGACTTGTCCGCGGGGTGCGGCCTGCCACCTTGCAAGGTCACCGGATGGTCATGATAACGAATCATAGGTTCCTCCTCAACGGGTTAACCGTGATAATCATTTCTCGTTACGAGTCTGCGTGGAGGAGAAATCTCCACAGATAAAATTGTACCATGCCAACTGTCGCAAGAAAAGCCGAAAGCTGGGTTATATTATTCTTTTCCGTGTGAAAAAACATGTCAAAAGTGCGTAAAAGAGAAAGCGCATCTGACTCTTGACAGTCATGTTACGGACGGTTATAATACACCATGTGCCGCTGAAAATCGGCATCCGACAACAGCATATGGCGGCGTAGCTCAGCTGGCTAGAGCATTCGGTTCATACCCGGAGTGTCATCTGTTCGAATCAGATCGCCGCTACCATGAAAAAAGACCCGTGGGGGTCTTTTTTGTGTTCTATACTATGGAGCATAAGGGTGTTTTCAACCAACCTCCATTGGAATTTTGTGAATTGAATCTAAAAGCTTAGAATTCAGACAGTCATCTACATGCTATGAAACTGCGTTTCAAGAACTATACGAGTCTGTATCAATGGATTTACGCAAATACTGCTCAATCAACTCGATTAGTTTGTTTTGCTCCGATTCAAGTCGCTTCTTGCTTTGCTCAAGTTCATTATGCATAACCAAAGGATCACGCCATTCGTCACAGTTTGATTCTCTGCATTCTGTTTGAGCCTCAGCTATAATCTTGTTTGCTTCATTCAGCTCTTCTTGATTTACTATTTGTTTGTAATTTAAAATCAACGCGGCAAAACTGGCGTAGCCGCTTCTAACTATGCTTTGCCTTACTAAATTATCTAGCATGCCCATATGATTGTAATAATCGTCTGATTTCGTTTTGTGTTCCTCGATTATTAAGATGAACTTTAAAAAGTGCTTTGTTGTGTATTTAGGGAATAATATATCAAACCAATTTTCAATATAACGAACTTCGTCAGTATTACTTCCGTTGCCCCAAGATATGTTTTTGATTTTTTTTAGAATATCAAAGCGCTTATCAAGCAATGAGATGTCGCTTGCTCTAACTGCAGCTTGCGCCATTCTCCTGTTTGTGATGAAGACACAAATTGTTGCTATTAAATACAAGGTCGTAACTACCAGCATTAATTTTTCAACCCAATTTGGAGTAGAAACAGCTTTCGCCAATATGCCTAGTGCTTCATCACTCATTCAACAATACCTCTCTTAATATATATGGTGTAAACAAGAAGCTCTTTCCTGTTTGCCCGTTGCAAATAAATCTATGATAACCAATATTATCAGTTATCGAATAAAAGATCAAAGCCGACTATTGTATAAATTTCTCATAATATACAACAACAGCGCCTCTCGGCGCTGTTTTCTACTTCCCTATTCCCTTACCCCACAACAACCTTCCCCCGCTTGACTACCGCCTTGACCTGATTGCTTCCCATGCGGTAGCACAGCATCTCCATGCCGTCCGTGTTCCACAGGGTCAGGTCGGCTTGCTTACCGGGCTCGATGGTACCGAGGCGTTCGCCAAGACCGATTGCGCAGGCTGCGTTGAGCGTCAGCGCGGTGAGGGTCTCCTCCGGCGTCATACGGTAGCGCAGGTACGCGAGGTTCGCCGAGAACTGGAGATTCAGCGACGGGCACGAGCCGGGGTTGAAGTCCGAGGCGATGGCAACCGCAACGCCTTGCACAATCATGTCCCGCGCGCGGGCAAAGTTTTTGTTGAGATACAGCGAGGTCTGCGGCAGGAGGCACGCGGTGACGTTGCCCGCGGACAGCGCGGAGATTCCCGCGTCGTCCGTGGCGATCAGGTGCTCGGCAGAAGTCGCACCGAGCTCGCCCGCGAGAAGCGCCCCACCGATGGCGTCGATCTCGTCCGCGTGAATCTTGAGTCCCAATCCGAGGGAGCGCGCCGTCTCCAGCACGCGCCTGCTCTGCGCGGGCGAAAACACGCCCGTTTCGCAAAACACATCGCAATATTGCGCAAGCCCTTCTTTCGCAACGCGCGGCAGAATCTCGTTGCAGACGACGTCCACATATGCATCCGTGCGCCCGGCAAACTCCGGCGGAACCGCGTGCGCCGCCATACAGGTCGCGACAACGTCCATCGCATGCGTCTCGTTCAGGCGGCGGATCACGCGGAGCTGCTTGCGCTCGTTTTCCAAATCCAGCCCGTAGCCGCTCTTGATCTCCGTCGTGGTCACGCCAAAACGAAGCTGCTCGTCGAGAAAGCCCATCGCGCGAGAGAATAGATCATCTTCGCTGAGTACGCGCGTCTGGCGCACCGTGTCGAGGATGCCGCCACCCGCTTGTAGAATCTCGAGATAGCTAGCTCCCTTGAGTTTGAGCGGAATCTCGTGCTGCCGCCAGCCGCCAAAGACGAGGTGCGTGTGCGCATCCACCCAGCCGGGCGTGACGAACGCGCCCTGCGCGTCCAGCCGGATCGTGTCCGGCGGGCATGCGGGCAGAACGCCGTCTTGCGTGATTTCGACGATGGTTTCGCCGTCGATCAACACACTCGCGTGATGATACTTTCGGTTTTCGCCTTGCGAAACGCCCCGCAGGCTCGTGCTGCCGACAGGGGTTTGCAGAAGGCCAATGTTGTGGATGAGGAGCATGTTTCGCCCTCCGCGATTCAGATTCAAACCATGTGGCAATCTTATGTGTTCATTCTTCCTCGAACTGCCTTTTGCATTTAGGTGGGCTCAGCGGGCGGATGATATCCGCCCCTACAATCGAAATTGCGGGGCTACCAGTAGAGCGCAACTATTTGAACCGATCTGAACCTAGATTTTCTTATGCGCGTGTAGGGGCGGATACCATCCGCCCGCAACAACAACGCTTACCACGTAAAAATCGAAGTTAGTTCAACCGGTACTCCAGAACCTGATTTTCCGGATCGAAGTTTTCAATCCCCAGATAGTATTCCGCGCTGTCGATCAGCGCGCGCATGGGAACCAGTCCCACGATCTCCGTGCCGACGATGCTCACGCCGTAGCGCGCCGCCTCAAAGCGGACGAACTCCACCACGCGATAGAGCGGGGTCAGGCAATAGTTCGTCATATTGATCGAAACCTGCGCGCAGTTTTTCTCCTTGAGGAACACGCCCATCGCCTTGACGCAGGTCAAGCCTCCGCCGGACTGGCGAATCACGCGGGCGATCTTGTCCGCAACGGCGACATCCGCCGTGGAAAGATTGATGTTAAACGCGATGAGCGGCGCGCGCGCGCCAACCGCGACCACGCCCGCCGTGGGGTGAATCGTACGCCCGCCGAAATCCGGCTCCCACTGGGTTTCCTTCACCTTCTCCGCCATGCCCTCAAACTGGCCTTTGCGGATGGCGGCTAAGTTCTCGCGGTGCGGCGCGGTTGCAGAGGCTTCATACAGGAACACGGGGACGCAGGCTTCGTTTAAAATGCGCTTCGCTACTTGCTTGGAGAGCGCGATGCACTCGTCCATAGTAACCTCGCGAATGGGGATAAAGGGAACGACGTCGATCGCGCCCATGCGCGGATGCTCGCCCTTGTGGTGTGTCAAGTCGATGCAGCGCGCGGCAAACTTCGCGAGCTGAACCGCAGCCTCCTCCACGCCGGCGGGGTCGCCCACAAACGTGATGACCGTGCGGTTGTGGCTTGCGTCACTGGAGGTGTTGAGCAGCGTCACGCCCGGCGTGGAGCGCACAACGCCCGCCGCCTCCTGCACGAGATCGGAATCCGCCGTCGAGATATTGGGTACGCATTCAATAATTTTAGCCATAGTATTTCTCCTAATTAGTTTTCTGATAATACGCGATCCAGCAGCGCATCGCTTGCCAAATATGGCAGGGTGATGTGCCCTCTATCCTGTTCTCTTTCATTATATCGTTCGGCGGTGGCGATTGCCCCCGCATTGCCCGCCCAGCTGCGGCGCGCGACGCCGCCGATGACGTCCCAGCTCATCGCGCTCTTGATGATCTCGTCCGTGCGGGTACTTCCGTCCAGCAGCAGGCCAAAGCCACCGTTGATCGCCTTGCCGATGCCCACACCGCCGCCGTTATGCAGCGCGCAGAGCGTCATGCCACGCGCGGCGTTGCCCGCAAAACACTGAACCGCCATATCCGCCATGACGTTGCTGCCGTCCTTGATGTTTGCGGTCTCGCGAAACGGCGAATCCGTGCCTGAGACGTCGTGATGATCGCGACCGAGCATCACGGGGCCGATCTCGCCGCGGCGCACGAGCTCGTTGAACTTCAGAGCGATGCGGCACCTGCCCTCTTCATCCTGATACAGAATGCGCGCCTGCGTGCCGACGACAAGCTGATTGCTTTCCGCGTCGCGAATCCAGGCATGATTGTCCCGATCCTGCCAGTTGCGGTTCGGGTCGATGCAGTCCATCGCCGCATGGTCGGTCTTCACCAGGTCTTCGTGGTTTCCGGAAAGACACACCCAGCGGAACGGGCCATAGCCATAGTCAAACAGCAGTGGTCCCATGACGTCCTCGACATAGGAGGGAAAGACGAAGCCGTCCTTCGCATCAACGCCGTTTTTAGACACCTCGGTCACGCCCGCGTCAAACACCGCCTTGAGGACCGAGTTGCCGTAGTCAAAGAAGCGCGTACCGCGCTTGGACAGCGCGACGATCGCGTCAAAGTGCCGCCGCAGCGATGCATCCACGCGTCTGGCGAATTCTGCGCGGTCATGGTGCAACAGCCTTGTCCGCTCGTCAAACGTCAGCCCCGCCGGACAGTAGCCGCCGTTGTAGGCGTTGTGGCAGGAGGTTTGGTCGCTGAGCATGTCGATGGCAAAATTGCGCGCAAGTGCCGCTTCCAGTAAATCCACGATATTGCCGTGGTAGGCAATCGAGATGCGTTCGCCGTTTCGTTTTGCCGATTCCGCGCAGGAGAAGACCTCGTCGAGGTCATCCGATACCAGATTGACCCAGCCCTGATCGAG
>JBDKRF010000472.1:0-9533 GCA_039683525.1 Clostridiaceae bacterium | reverse complement strand
TTGCTGGACCAGAACCGCTTTTCTACGAAGAATCGCTCGATCAGAATGAACCTGTATTTGTCGTTGAGAGTGCATTGTGCGCTCTTTCGATCATGCAAGAGGGTGGTTGCGCAGTCTCGCCAAACGGAACGGCAATAAATAAGTTCATCGGTGCTTTGAAGAAAAGAGCATTATTACCACCGTTGATCGTCTGCATGGATCGGGATGAAGCGGGATTAATCGCAACAGAAAAGATTTGTGATCAATTAAAAGCCTTACGGATCGTACATCTATCCGCAACGGTACCGGAAGGATACAAAGATCCGAATGAGCTGCTGGTTGGTGATCCGCTTCTATTTCGCAGTTGGTTGCAAGATATCGTCGAGCAGGCAAAAGAGCTGCCACCGATTGAGCCGCAAACTCATAGCGATGAAGATGAAATAGAGTTACTTCCCATCCTGCGAGCTATGCAACCAGAACGATCGAAGCGCTATCGTAGGTCGGACATCGGAAATGGCAGGCTGTTCGCAGATTTCTTTAAAGATACAGTACGCTACGTGTCGGAACGGAAACTCTGGTTTGTATATGACGGAAAGCGATGGCTCGCTGACCATTCTAACCAGAAAACCATGGCGTTGTGCAAGAAACTTGCCGATATCTTGTTGGTGTATGCCGCACAGATTTCAGATGACGATCTAAAAAAGAAGTCTGTAGAAAACTACTGGAGATGGCAGAACAGGCGTACACGGGAGACGATTCTCAAAGATGCCCAGGATGTATACACGACCTTGATGACTGAATTTGACGCGGATCCGTTTCTGTTCAATTGTCAAAACGGAACGTTGCATCTTAGGACGATGGAGTTCTTGCCGCATGATGCGAATGACAAGCTGACGAAGATCTCTCAAGTCGTTTACGATCCATCCGCCCGCTGCGAACGGTTCGATGCGTTTGTCGATCAGATTATGAGCGCTGACCGCCAAAGAGCTGATTTCCTGCAGCGATCCTTGGGATACGCGTTGAGCGGTGACACACGATTTGAATGCTTGTTCATCCTTTTCGGGGCGACGACGCGCAACGGGAAAGGCCCGCGTATGGAAAGCGTGCTAAATGTTATGGGCGATTATGGCAGCACCGTGCGGCCTGAGACGATCAGCATGAAGCAGAGCGCTAACAGCCAGAATCCGACCGAAGACATCGCACGCCTGGCAGGAATTCGGTTTGCAAACATTTCAGAACCAAGCAAGGGACTTCTGCTCAATGCAGCGCAGGTAAAGAGCATGACGGGTAACGATACGCTCAATGCTCGATTTCTCCACGAAAACAGCTTTGATTTCCAACCGCAGTTTAAGATCTTCATGAATACCAACTACCTGCCCGTAATCACGGATATCACACTTTTCTCAAGCGGCAGAATCATGATCATCCCGTTTGAGCGTCATTTTGAAGAGAACGAGCAGGATAAGACGCTGAAACCATTGTTCCGAAAACCAGAGAATCAAAGCGCGATCTTGAACTGGTTGCTGGAGGGACATCGAAAACTGGAATCTGAGGGATTAAAGATGCCGCAATCGGTCGCCAGTGCTACAGAACGATACCAGCATGACAGCGACAAGATCGCTCTTTTCCTCGAGGAGGAGATGGAGTCCAATGCAAACGCAGAAGAGCGCACTTCAATGGTTTATGAACGGTACCAGAAATGGTGCGATGCAAGCTAGTTGACGCTTACGCACATGCGTTGATCGAACAGGCCGAATACGATGATCGATACGCGGGGCTGCTGGCTCAAAGTCGGGCGATCGAAGCGCGGATTTCGCTGATCGAGGAGCAGCGCGAGCAACAGAAGGCAAGAAAACGCGAGCTGGATGCGTTTTATAAGGGGCTAAAGGCGACGGGGCCGATCGTGGAGTTTGATGAGGATTTATGGAATTTGGCTGTGAAAAAAGTGGAAGCTCAAGCTGACGGGGAAATAGCATTCTCATTTCGAAAAGTTGAAATCTAGTTACTCGAAAATAGCTTCATAACACGTATGAAGAACTGCCTAAATTTTGTGGATTTGAAGCTTGTGATATTACCGGTCAACCTCCAATATAAGCGACTCAGACATGTGAAGCGAGAGAAAAGGAAGCGACGCAAAGAGAAACAGCACAAACTTGCTGACAAGGATAATGGGAAGCAGGGAGCGTCCTGAAACGAAACTAATTCATGCACACAGATTCGATTGCGTCCACCAAATACGGCACGGTATTGAGCGCGGCATCCAGCGTATCCGCATTTGTGCCGATCTCCGCAAGAAGGCAGAGCCCCATATGCTGGTTGAATCGCCCGACCTTCAGCCGGATCGGCTTGATCAGATCCGGCTGTTTTGTTGCAATCGCTTCGGTCAACGAGAGCGCAAATGTATAGTTGTTTTTCCAATTCGGTAGCACATCATATTCTCCATCATAAGTGCCGATTCCGGTGCCAACGACGAAGAACATCTTTGCGTAGGGGACATTGTTGATCAAGATCGTGTTGTCCGATCGTCCGCGCTGATTGCTGGAATTTCGATGCAGGTCGATATATAGATCGATATCGTCATATTGTTGCATGATCTTCAGCGATCTGGAATACGCGCTGTTGATGTCCTCGCCTTCGACGTCGCTCGTGTCGTGGATGACGGTGAACCCACGTTCTTCCAGCGCTTTTTGAAGCTCGTTGCCCACGGCGATAACGTTATACTTCGTGTCTTCCGAGCGCCCGTGCTCGGTCTCTACATAAAGACTCTCCTCTGTCAGCAGATACGATTCGGTCGCATGCGTATGGTAGATCAACACGACGGGCTTGTGGTCAAACGGGAATGTTGTCGCGGAGAACTGTGCCGCAACGTCACTGCGGAGTGTGATATCACCATCCTCGTCGATCATCATCTCCGGCACAGGTGTAGGGGAAGCGGTTGGGCTTGGCTCCTGCGTCTTAATTACAACAGGCGTGCTCGAGGGTGCGGTGTTCGCTGCGGATGGTTCCGGTGCAGGTGCATCGAAACAGCCGGTTACGAACAGGAATGTAAAACAAAGTGCGAGAAGCACAATTTTTCGTTGAACCGGAAGAAGCGGCTTCATTCCGAATCCTTTCTGTTTTTCCGCTGACTTGCACCGCGCAGCGGGAGGGTTACCACAAACGTCGTTCCGGTTTCGGCTGTGCTGGAAACGGCAATCTTTCCACCGTGCGCTTTGACGATGCTCTGCGCGATGGAAAGCCCGAGTCCGTAACCGCCCGCACTCCGCGCACGATCGACACGATAGAATCGCTCAAACAGATGCGGCAACTCCTCCGGTGGAATCGGCGTGCCCGTGTTGCACACGCGCAAAATTGCGTTGCCGTTCTCCGCGCGCAGGTCGATCTCCACCGTGCCTTGGCGATTGACATATTTCAACGCATTGTCGAGCAAAACGCCGCATAAACGTCTGAGCTTGGGTTCGCTGCCGATGAGAACGATTCCCGGCAAGATCCTGTCGTTGAGCGTGATGCCGGACTCAAACGCGAGCGAGGCAAACGCGAGAATGCTTCCCTGCGCGATGTCGGAGAGATTCACCTCCGAAAGCGTTTCATTTATTCCGCCATCGTCCGTCTTTGCGAGGAAGAGCAAATCTTCCACAAGGGACTTCATCCGCTCGCCTTCCGATTGCGTGTTTTCGATCCACTGGCTTTGCTGGGCGACGGTTTTTTCAGGATGCGCGAGCAAAATCTTCTGGTTCGCGAGAATCACGGTCAGCGGCGTCTTGAGTTCGTGGCTTGCATCCGCGACGAACTGCTTCTGCCGGTTCCAGGTTGCCTCGACAGGCTTGAGCGCAAGATTTGCCAACAACAGACTCACAAAGAAGAACGCGAGCAGAGCGAGAATTCCGATCAGAAGCGAGGATACGACTAACTCCGCCATCGCCGCGATATCGCTGCTGGCATCCAAAAACGCGATGCGCGTTTCACTGTTGTCCGTCGAGACGTAGTATCGCAGGGAATAGGCGCTCAGCAAGCCTGACGATCGCGCGGAATCCTGAACGAGTTGGGCCAGCGTTCGGGCAGTATCTTCGCTGATGTTGACGGAGTGAGCCGTCTCTATAACCGCCGTGCCGTCGCTTTTGACGGAGACGACAAAGCCCGCCAGCAAATCGTTGTTGCGCTGAGGCAATCCGTCTTTCCAGTCATCCGATTTTCCGACATCCAGCTTTGGCGCATCCTCGCCGTGTTGCTGCAACAGCGCGGTTAATCCGCGCTGCGCGCTCTGCTGCTGGTTTCCCGCGGTATAAAGGCACAAGCCGGTGAACACAGCAAGCAGCACCACAAGCACCAACGACATATTGATCAAAATCAGTTTTTTCTTCAGCGATTGAATCATGCTTCCGCCTCCATTCCCAGACGATAGCCCACTTTACGTACGGTCTGTATGCCGACCTTGGAGCCGATGAAAAAAAGCTTTTTACGCAGGAAGGAGATATAGGCTTCTACATTATTATCATCTGCTTCGCTTTCCGGCCCCCAGACTTTGACGATGAGCTGTTCTTTCGGCACGATCACGTTTTGGGAGAGCATCAGCAGTTTCATCACTTCAAACTCCTTAAAGCTTAAGCGAATTCTCTTTGCCCCGCACCTTAGATCGCTGCTTGCGAGCTCCAGTATGATGTCTTCATATAGCATCTCCTCCAGAAGCACTTCGCCCTGGCGGCGCGTCAGCGCGCGGATGCGCGCGGTGAGTTCCTCCGGCGCAAACGGTTTTGTCATATAGTCGTCCGCGCCGTGGTCCAGCCCGGCAATCTTGCTCTCGAGTTCGTCGCGTGCGGTCAGCATCAGAACAGGGGTTGCAATCTTCTCCCGTCGCAGCGCCCGGACGACGTCAAATCCGTTTCGTTTCGGGAGCATGACGTCGAGAATGATGGCATCGTACTCGCCGCTCAGTGCATACTGGTAACCGTCCTCGCCGTCATAGACCGCGTCCACGGTATATTTCTGCTCGCGCATGATTTGCGTCAGCGCGGCCGCCAGCCGCCGTTCATCTTCCACAACCAATATTCGCAAGGACAAATTCCCCCTTCTCTACCGATACAGAATTGTCGAGGCGTCTTCAGCGAAGTCCTCTTCCAATCCAGTATAAACTGTTTTTCCGTCCGCGGGCAATGCCGCGGGCTTTTCATCCTGCCTTGATGATACCGCACAATACTGAAATTAGGCTGAAAAACGTTTTTCAGTCAATTTTCAGCTTGCAGTTTTACAATAACCGCATGAGAGGTGAATCACATGCAGGGCAATACATTTGAGCGGTTTGAAGAAAAGTATCTACTTTCTAGCGCACAGTATCAGGCGATCATGGTGGGATTACGCGGCAGAATGCAGCCGGATATGTTTGGAAGGAGCACGGTCGCGAGTATCTATTATGATACACAGGATTATCGCCTGATCCGATCGTCTCTGGAGAAGCCGGACTATAAGGAGAAGCTGCGGGTGCGGGCATACGGAACGCCGAGTGCCGAAAGCAAGGTGTTCGTGGAGCTGAAGAAGAAGTACGACGGCATCGTATATAAGCGCCGCGTCGAACTGCCGCTGGAGCAGGCCAATCTGCTGCTCGCAGGCAAAAAGACGGAAGCTGACACACAAATCATTCGCGAGATTCAGTATTTCATCCGGTTTTATCAGCCGGAGCCGCGCGTGTTTCTCTCCTACAAGAGAGTTGCGTACACGGGTGCGGAGAATGGGCTTCGCATCACGTTTGACGATGGCATCCGATTCCGCACGAGTACACTCCGGTTGAACGCCTGCATCTGGGGACAGGAACTGCTCCCGCCGGGGATGACGCTGATGGAGATCAAGGCACCGGGTGCAATGCCACTCTGGCTTTGCGAGCTGCTCAACAAAAACGGGATATATCCAACGAGTTTTTCCAAATATGGGGTTTGCTATCGGGACTTTATTTATCCGCAACTGCGACAGCAAGAGAAAGGATTACACGCATATGCTTGAAAGCATTTTATCCGCAAGCACGGACCTTACGCTTGCACAATATCTGATCCTAACGGGCGTTTCTTTACTGCTGGGGTTGCTTTCAGCTCTCGTCTACATGTATCGAAACACATATACAAAGGGCTTTGTGCTCGCGCTCGTGCTGTTGCCGACCGTGGTACAGACGGTGATCCTGCTGGTTTCGGGAAATCTCGGTGCAGGGGTTGCCGTTGCGGGAACGTTCTCCCTGGTGCGGTTCCGCTCTGTTCCCGGCGGCGCTCGGGAGATCGCCGCGATCTTTGCCGCAATGGCGATCGGGCTTGCAACCGGAATGGGATACATCGCGGTGGCAGCGCTGCTCACAGCGGCGATCGGGCTCGCGAGTGTGTTGATGGTCAAGCTGAAGTTCGGCGATCAGGATGTAAACAACCGCCGCCTGAAGGTGACGATGCCGGAGGATTTGGACTATAACGAAGTATTTGACGACGTTTTTGCGGCATACACGACACGTGTGGAGCTCAACAAAGTGAAGACGACAAACCTTGGTAGCATGTTTGAGCTCCACTATGAGGTGACGTTGCGCGATCCCGCGCAGGAGAAGCCATTCATCGACGCGCTGCGTACCCGTAACGGGAACCTGAACATACTGCTCTCCCGTACACCCGGAAACAGCGAAGAACTATAACGACGAGCAAAAAGGAGCAAGACTATGAATCGATCAAAACAAATCATTGCAGCGCTGGCTGCATCAGCATTGATTTTCACCGCTGGATGTCAAAGCACGGCGGCTGCAGAAACCAACACAGACACTACGGCGGCGCAGGTCGTAGCCACGCAGGCAGTATCGGCAGAAGCAATCGCCGTGCAGCTCTCGTCGGAGACATATTCCGACCGTGATCTTGATGCATCCTATGATGCAAGCGAGGCTACTCAAGTTGACTTGAGCACGCTGTCCGGCGACTATACGATCACAGCTGCGGGGATTTTCGTGTTTAGCGGGACACTCTCCGATGGCTCCATCATCGTGAACGCCGGAGAAGACGACAAAGTGCAGATCGTGCTGTCGAACGCTACGATCACCAACAGCGACGGCCCTGCGATCTATGCGGTCGAGGCAGACAAAGTGTTTGTGACCGCCGCGGATCAAACCGTCAACACGCTTTCCGATGGCAGTAGTTATGCGGAAGACACATTCGGCAAAACGCCGGACGGGACAATCTTTGCCCGCTGTGACCTGACGATCAACGGGACGGGCTCATTGACCGTCAACGGCAACTATAAATTCGGCATCGTCAGCAAGGACGATGTGGTGATCACCAATGCGACATTGGAGGTAACAGCGGTATCCGACGGCATCGTGGGCAAGGACAGTGTCTCCGTCGGCAGTGGAACGGTTTCTATCGTCGCCGGAGGAGATGGCATCGTCAGCGAAAACAGCGAGGACGCAACCGTAGGCAGCGTGCTGATCGACGGCGGAACGATCTCGATCAAGACCACCGGCTCTAACGCGGACAGCGCAAAGGGGATCAAAGCGCAAGCGGCGCTCGCCATCAGCGGCGGCAGTATCACGATTGAAGCCGAGGACGATGCACTACACAGCGCGACTTCCGTCACTATTACAAACGGCACACTGTCGCTCGCTTCGGGTGACGATGGCATACACAGCGACGATCTGGTCGCAATCTCCGGTGGCGAAGTCACCATCAGCCGGAGTTATGAAGGGATCGAAGGCGGAAGCATCTCGGTTTCGGGCGGTGTCATCAATCTGAATGCTACGGACGATGGATTCAACGCGGCAGGCGGTGCGGACGGCTCTTCGAGCAACGGACCGCGCGGAAACGACGCTTTTGCCACGGACGCCAATAAATCTCTCGTCATCTCCGGAGGAACAGTGACGGTCAACTCGGAAGGCGACGGGCTGGACAGCAACGGAACCATGACCATCAGCGGCGGCACCATATATGTTTCGGGACCGACGAACTCTGGCAACGGTGCACTCGACAGTAACGGTACGATGACCATCTCGGATGGCATTGTAGTAGCGACCGGCAGTGCGGGCATGGCACAGGTGTTTGACCAGAGCTCAATGCAGGCTTCGCTTACCTATACGTTCACCTCTGTACAGCAGGCGGGAACGGTGATTACGCTAAAGGACGCATCCGGAACCGTGGTCGCAACCTTTACGCCGGGCAAGCAATATCAAAACGTGGTCATCAGCGCGCCGAACCTAACATCAGGGCAAACGTACACGCTCTACAGCGAAGAGACCCTCGTGGAAAGCATCACGCTTTCCGGTACGGTAACAAGCGTTGGTTCCGGCGGGACGAGCGGCGGATTTGACGGCGGGCAGAGACCCGGCGGCGGAAGGCACGGGTGATGCAGCAATGTCACGCAACAAAAGCTTTTTGCGAAGGCATCTATACGCACTTCTATCCTCGCTGATGCTGGCGGTGCTGACCGGATTCGTCCTATTGGATACATTCGTTCTGCCGCACGCGGTAACGACGGTAGAGACCGTAACGTCTACGGTCACGACCGCGGTGGCGCAGACAACCGTAACGACAGACAGCGCGACGCAGACGGTTGCGGCGGATTCGACGGCAGGTTCCACGACGAACACCGCCGCGGTGGCTGAGGCGGAGGCGGATATCACGTCTGCCTCTGGGGAAGTGATCGTGACGGACAGTGCATACTCCGGCAACGGCATCAGCATCGTGATCAACACCGTGCGGGAGTCGGACACAACAGCATACGTCGCGGAAGTGCAGCTTTCGAATGCGGACAGCCTCAAAACAGCGTTGGCGCAGGATACGTACGGCAGCAACATTACACAGACGACCAGCGAAATCGCGGCTGCAAACACCGCAGTCCTTGCGATCAACGGCGATTACTACGGCGCAAACAAGCGCGGCTACGTGATCAAAAACGGCGTATTGTACCGCGAAACCGTCCGCCAGGGCGATGACACGGAGGATCTCACAATCTATGCCGACGGTAGTTTCGCAATCATCGACGAAACGGATGTTACGGCACAGGAACTGCTGGACAACGGGGTTGTTCAGATTCTATCCTTCGGACCTGCGTTGATCGAAGACGGTGAATTGATGGTCTCCGCGTCAGACGAGGTCTCCCGTGCGAAAACGAACAACCCGCGCACCGCCATCGGCATCATCGACGAACTGCACTATATCATCGTCGTGGCGGACGGCAGAACAAGCGAAAGCGAAGGGCTGAGCTTGCTGGAGCTCGCTCAACTCATGGAATCTTACGGCTGCGTGACCGCCTATAACCTCGATGGAGGCGGTTCCTCCACCATGGTGTTCAACGGCGTTGTTGTCAATCAACCGACGACAAACGGAAACACAATTACGGAAAGGTCGGTAAGCGACATTGTATACATTGCAGCATAAGAGCAACTCTACCGTTTGGAAAAAAACTGCATGGTCGTACGGCATCCTTGCTGTGTTCAGCGGCTTATTCACCCTCGTATACCTGCAGTTCAGCCATGGCGAGAGTTCACCGTTTCTTGTGTGGCTTTTTGCCCCGGCGCTGCTGTTGGGTATGCTGCCGGCGCTACTGATGAG
>JBDKRF010000471.1:0-2071 GCA_039683525.1 Clostridiaceae bacterium | reverse complement strand
CACGCTACGTTTACCTTTCTCCCCTTTGCATTTGTTTCCTGCTTCGTAGTGTCGATGTCTGTAATGATGAGAGTAGGAACATCCAGAAACCTGACCAACGGAAAGAAAAGATGGGCAAACGCTCCGCCGATCTCTACCACCGAAACGTACTGAGTGGACAACTTCGGCCCTGTAGGCTCTGCCACCTCAAGCAGTTCAATCATCTTTGGCAGCATTAGCCGTTCGGAAATCCCCTCAATGAGCACTGCTTTGTCTGCAAAAAGCAGGTCGCAGCGGGTAAGCGTCATATATTTATGTAAGAAGTTCAGGTTTTCTTTTGGCGTCCCTGCAAGACCTGTTCCCAGATTTTTTATTCCCGTGGAACGCGAGTTTGCTGATTCACCCGTAACATGAAAATACCGCATCGCCGCAAACTCCGCCTTGTTCGCGATGTGGGCGGAATGCGTGGTCACAACAAATTGGACTGGCCATTCACGTCCTTTTCCAATTTTCTCCGAAAATAAAGCCGCGACCCGGCTCAAGTGGGAGATAAATACTTCCTGCATTTGCGGGTGCAGGTGCACTTCAGGTTCTTCTATAAACACGATGTGCGCTCCGGGAGCAGTCTTCTCAGCCAGATACTCTTTGTAGAACTCCAGGAGCCTGAGCAGGATGTAAATAAGGTTGCGAGCTCCAAGACCGTTGTATGCTTCGGGAAGATTGACTCCGTTGATTCCTGCATAATGTACTTTTGTGTGGTTTGTAAGCAGTCGCTGAACATCGAGAGTTGTCTCAGTGCAAAGCCCTGGATCAGCAAAGCCGGGGTACCCGAATATCTCAAGGGCCGGTATAAGCTCCTTGAGCTGAGCATTGATACTGGCGTCTATAGTCGTCTGTACTTCCTCCACCGAACTCGCCAATTGCCTTGCAATATGTTGGTCCTCTTGGCTTGCAGAATCTGAACCCGCGGTCTTAAATAAGGCTTCTAAAATTTTTCCGAGAACATCCCGATCCTTGCTGGTTACATCGTCGAGACCCCGTTGAGCTGTGATAAAACCACTCGCAAGAACGCCGCGTAGCGTAGCCCACTTCAAAGGTTTCATGTTGGTCGGATCCCCGGGATCCACCGCGCAAAGCGAGCAGGAGTAGTGTTTTAGGATGCGGTCACGTATCGCACGGATGAAATCACTTCTTTGTTCTGGCTCGGGCTTCCCATCCTTCGGCTCCAAACCTGCGAAAAATGCCGGAATCTGCCCTACCTTCAATTCGTAGCGCGTCTGCAGCATGGCATTGTGGCAGTTCGCGTCGAGATCAATGATGCATTCACCGAGAACGCCAAGACTTGTTGCCTCTTTGTCGTAATCGATCGTCAGCGTGGCCTCAATAACTGGTAACAACTTTCGGATCTCTTCGTCGGCCCTGCCGCTCAATTTTGCTTTCAAAGCATTCCAAAAGCCCTCATGAGCAGATAAAGAAAAATCTTCGAGGCGAAAACTGGGGGGCTCATCGCTAAGCAATCGGCGGAACAATTCTGTTAGCGATGTCTTTCCACTGTTGTTTCGGCCTACAATCACTGTAACCTTTTCTTCCAGCAGTAGCTCGGCGCTGGAGAGAAGCCTGAAGTTCCGTGTTTCAATTTTTAGGAGACGCATAGCTCAGTTGTGTCTAAGTTGACCCGACAGAACATGTGGCAGCAGCATGTCAGAGAAGTCGGAATGGGGGATCAGGCACATTGTTATCTCAGTTGAAGCTTCGGTTCGTAGTAGCGCATGAACAAGGACCGCGCGATGCCTTCTAGGCCGGGAAACAAAGCTTCGGCGGTAACGTTCATATTTAGCAACCGCTTTACCATCTCACGATAGGCCGCCACGCCACCCGTAAAGCGGAATGTGAACCAGGTTGTGTTTGGGAACGATTTGGATTCCGAAGGGCACGAAGCCAGACATTGTTGAATGTTTAGGTCAATTTTGCTTGGAATCATGAACAAACCTTGCTGGGCGCTTTGTCGCTGATTGCGCCAAACGCCCTCAAAAAAATAGAGAAACTCCTTTCTTTGACTGGTGCTTCGGCCAATCAACAACTCGCTGTCGTC
>JBDKRF010000470.1:0-3428 GCA_039683525.1 Clostridiaceae bacterium | reverse complement strand
ACGACGATAAAATAAAAAAGGAGAAACGCATATGAATCTATCATTGACCTGGGCGGACGCGCGAAACTATGTTGTCGCGCTCGTGATCTTCCTCGCGATCGATCTGGTCTGGCTGACCCTCATCGCGAAATCGCTCTATGCGCAGCACTTGGGGTATCTCATGGCGCCCAAGGCAAAGCTCATAGCAGCACTGATCTTCTATCTGCTGTTCGTGGCGGGGCTGCAATTCTTTGTGCTGAATCCGGCGCTGGCGGCGGGCAGCTGGAAGACCGCGCTCTTTGCGGGCATGTTCTTTGGGCTCATCACCTATGCGACGTATGATCTGACCAATCTTGCGACGGTCAAGGACTGGCCGGTGCTGATCACGGTGATCGATCTCGCGTGGGGCAGCTTTGTCAGCGGCATCACCGCGCTACTAAGCTTTTTCGTCATCCGGAAGTTTTTCTAAACTACAACAAAAAATCAAGCAAACTCTAAGCATCCAGAGAGGGGAATACCCTCTCTTTTGCGTGCGGAATCATGCTATAATTTTCTCATGGAACGATTAGACGATCTGCAACACAACGGGCTGATGCTCTATCAGGACACGGACTACGAGCGCTTCAATGCGGACGCGCTCTGGCTCTGCGCGTTCCTCCGCGCGAACGCAACCGATCGCGTCGTGGAGCTCGGCTCAGGCAGCGGGGTCATCTGCGTGCTGGGCGCGGACAACACCGGCGCGCGCTTTACGGGGGTTGAGCGGCAGGAGCGGCTGGTTGTTCTCGCGCAAAAGAGCGCGGCGTATAATAAGCAGGACATCCGCTTTCTCTGCGCGGATGTAGCCGAGGCACCCGCCCTGCTGGGCCGAGGCGAATTCAGCGCCGCCGTGATGAACCCGCCGTATTTTACGAGCGGAGAAGTGAACGATAACATCTCCCGCTGCCTCTCGCGCCACGACGCGGGCGACACGCTGGAGGCGTTTCTCAATGCGGCGTTTGCACTGCTGAAAAACGGCGGCAAGCTCTTTGTGATCTATCCTGCGGATGCACTGGCGGAGCTCTTTGCGGCGCTGAACCGCGCGCGCTTTGCGCCAAAGCGGATGAAGCTCGTCTATAGCAAGCCGGAGCATCGTGCGCTTCGGGTGCTGATCGAAGCAAAGAAGGACGGAAAACCCGGCTTAATCATTGAGCCGCCGCTGATTACCGAATAGAGAAAAAACAAAGCCCGCATACGCGGGCTTTGTTTGTGATAATCGATGGTCTCTGCGATCAACAGGTTTTATTTTGAATCAACTCAAAGCAAAGGTTGAATACGCCGTCCCGCATCTCGCGCATGACGGAACCGATGCTGTCGTCGGTCACATAGGACATCATGCCGGTTGCATAGTTGGAGATGATGCCGACTGCGGCATACTGAATGCCCAAATCGCGCGCAAGCGGCGCCTCCGGCACAAGCGTTTGACCCACAATCTGCGCGCCGAACATCCGAAACATGCGAACCTCTGCCGCGGTTTCAAAGCGCGGGCCTTCCGTGCAGCAATAGATAGCGCGGCCGGAATAGGGCACCTTCTTTGCAAGGATCAGATGCTCCAGCTCGTCGTTCATCTCAGGATTAAACACATCCTCCATGCCGGTGTGCAGCGTGAGCCTGTGCTCTAGATCAAACGAGGACGGGCGCTTCTTGGTCATATCGATAAAGTCGTTGATCAAGCACACCGTGCCGACCTTAAACCCGTAATCGCAAGCGCCGACGGACGAGAGCCCGATGATGTTTGTGACCCCCAGCATGTGCATCGCATAGATATTCGCGCGGTAGTTGATATCCGCCGAATCATGGCGAAAGAGCACGCCGTGGCGAAACCGGAAGATAACTTCCTGCCCGCAGTCCAATGCGCCGCGAAAGATCACTACGTCGCCATACGGGGTTCCGACCACTTCTTCTCGGTAAGGGATGGGCAACGACTCCAGGTTCGTGCCGCCAATGATCGCGTACTTCATAACCAAATCACCTCCGCTAGACTATACCATAGCGAGGTGAAAAAGTGTATACTGAAAGGATAAATACACGAATTTTCCGTTTCGGCGCGCGGTCGTGCCGATGAAAAAGTGACCAATCGAAGGAGCGAAACCATGCAAAGAGCCGACCACGACCTCGCATTTCTATTTCTGTTTGAAAATATCGCTTGGTATGAAAACGGAGCGGTGCGCATTCTCGACCGCAGGATTTATCCCGCGCGGGAGGAGTTTGTCACCTGTCAAACACATCAGGAGGTGGCAAGAGCCATCACCGATATGGTGACCCAAAGCTACGGCCCGTTTCACGCGGCTGCGATGGGAATGGCGCTTGCCGCCTATGAATGCCGCGAAAAGACCGCTGCCGAGCAACTGGCTTATCTCAAGAATGCGGCGGACGTGATTGCCAGCGCGCGCCCGACCACGGCGCGCAAAATGCGCACGTGGACCGACGACTGCGAGCGGGACGCTATAGCCGCCATTCAATCGGGCAAAAACGCTTGCGACGCGATTATGGCAGGTGCGGTTGCGAAGTTTTCCCGTCGATATGACCGAATTGACCGGGAAGCGCGCTTCTTCCTTGAGAAAATTCCGAAGAATCCAACCATCATGACGCAGTGCTATGGCGACGCGGATGTCGGCATGCTCCTGCGCGCGTTGCGCGAACGCGGCGACGACGCGAAGTTCTTCACGCCCGAAACGAGGCCATACCTGCAAGGCGCGCGCCTGACCGCGAGCGTCATCTGCGACATGGGGTTTGACGTCACTCTGATTACGGACAACATGCCGGGCTATGTGCTGGGGCATAAGCACGTGGATCTATTCACGACTTCCGCGGACGTGATCACGCTGGACGGGCACGTGGTCAACAAGGTTGGTACTTTCCAGATTGCACTTTGCGCAAACTATTACGGCGTGCCGTACTATGTTGCGGGTTTCCCGGATCGCACGCATCCGGACATCGCCTCTGTGCACATCGAGGAGCGAAACGGGGACGAGGTGCGTCATGCGATGGGCGTTTGCACCTGCAAGGACGGGGTAAAGGGATTCTATCCCGCGTTTGACATCACGCCGCCGGAGCTGGTTACAGGCGTTGCCACGGATATTGGCGTGCTCAAACCAACCGAGCTTGCCTGCTATCAGCCGATGGAATAAGTAACTTCAACGCAATCAAAAACGGGGTGCAGTGTAGTCTGCACTCCGTTTTATTGACTCATAGGTTAGCCCACGTAGATGGCCTTGATCTCGCGGGTACTCGGCATCATCATGATCCATGTGTTGCCGGGTTCCAGGCGAACGATGGAGCCGTCGTAGAGCGTATAGCTGGTCGGGTCGCTGAGCGTTGGCCTGCTCCAGCTGCCGAAGACCGCGCGCCCGTTGATAAAATACATGCACTCGCCCTTGCCTATCATCGCAATCGAGCGCAAAGTTGAGTCA
>JBDKRF010000469.1:0-6543 GCA_039683525.1 Clostridiaceae bacterium | reverse complement strand
CCCTGCTCGCGAGAATTTCGCGAGATTTTTATTATTGGAGATTGAGGTTCTTTTTGAAAATCGAACGGATCAGGAAGAAGAACGCAACGCTCAGACCCGCAAAGAGCAGGCCATACCAGCCAAAGGTCGAGGTCATAAACCGCGTCACTTCCGGCACAGTTTCGAGCGTCATGGTCGAGAGCCCTTCACCAAGCGTCACGATGGACATGAACGTCGTGCTGATGATGCCAACGCCCATGTTGATGAGCAGATACATACCAATTGCCGCGAGAACCTTATGTTTCTTGGCCACCTGACCGCCGACCACAATGGCGAAGTAAATCTCCAGCATCTGGGATGCGAGCGCCAGAACACTGATGACCACGATTTCAATCGACATGACCGGAACATTCACATACTGACTCGCCTGCGGTAGGATATCCGTAAAGAACATCCGGATGGCATTTAGCACATCCATGTTGGCGATGCTGCTGGTGGTGGTGCCGAACACGGAGAAGATCAGCAGCGTGACAACGATCACAACCGCGTTGATCAGCGTCCAGATCATGCCGGTGAGAAGCTTTGACCAGATCAGCTTGCTGGTGGATACCGGCAGCGTGAAGGTCAAATACCCTTCGTCGCCAAGGAAGCTGCGGTAGAAATGGTAGCAAATCAACAGCAGCGTCACAAAAGCAGAGGCCATGATCGCAACACCGATGAGCACCGCAGCTGTCGCGGAAACGCCCATGATGACTGTGCGCAAAAGCGCGGAGCCGCCGGTGTTTGCCGAGTTTTCGCCGAGGCGGATGGTCAGCGCGGTAAGCAGTGTCGCCACTAAGCCGCCGCCGAGAATACCGATCTGCAGCGGGAAGAGCGTGCGCGAAAGCGCGCGGAAGTCGTGTTTGAATAATTTCTTTAGCATCTGAATACCTCCCGGAACAGCTCGTCCAGCGACTTGCCCTGCGTCTCGCGAACATTATCCGTCGTGTCGTGCATGGTGATAACGCCTTCCTTTAAGAAGAGAAACTCATCGAGTACCTTCTCCACATCCGCAATCAGGTGCGTCGAGATGAGGATGGTCGCCTCGTTGTCATAGTTGCCGATGATGGTATCGAGAATGTAATCCCGCGTTGCCGGGTCGACGCCGCCGATGGGCTCATCCAGCAGATAGAGCTTCGCTCTGCGCGACATCACGAGCACGAGCTGCATCTTTTCCCGCGTACCTTTGCTCAGCTGCTTCATGCGCTTGTTTGCCGGCACATTCAGGCGAGAGAGCATCTCCCTGGCGCGCGCCATGTCAAAGTCCGCATAAAAGTCCGTAAAGTATTCGAGGCAGTCTTCCACCGTCATCCAATCCGGCAGATAGGTTCTCTCCGGCAGGTAGGAAATCAGCGACTTGGTCCCCTCACCAACCGGCTGATTGTCTACGAGCACGATGCCGTTTGTGGGTGTCAGTAACCCCGCTACGATCTTCAGCAGCGTGGTTTTGCCGCTGCCATTCGGCCCCAATAGGCCTATAATCTTCCCTTTGGGAAGCGTCAGGTCGACGTTGTTGAGCGCAAGCGTCGAGCCATAGCGCTTACTCAGCGCCCTTACTTCAAGAATTGACTGCATGTTCCCCCTCCTTTTGCTCCACCTTCGCGAGACGCTCCAGCACCTCTTTGCGGCCTAAGCCAAGCGATTGCATCTGCATCATGAACGTCTCAACGAGTAAATCCGCTTTACTATCCCGGGCACGTGAGACAGCGGTTTCATCCGTCGTCACCGTTCGTCCGGTGTTTCTCTGCGTGGTAACCAATCCCATTTCCTCCAGTTCTGCGAGTGCTCTCTGCATTGTGTTCGGGTTGACTGCTGCCAGTACCGCGAGATCGCGAACGCTGGGCAGCCGCATTCCCATCTCATAGGTGCCGTTGAGAATGCGAAGTTCTATTTCGTCCACAATCTGTTGATAGATCGGGCGATTCGATGTAAATTGCTAAGCCAATGCATGTTCCCCCTTTCGTGTGTCGATGTATTAATGTCTTAACACAGTTATACAATAATACACGAATCCTGTCAAGAGAATCTTGCAAAATTATTTTGTAATTTTTTGCGCTCACGTTCTAGCGGGATTTTCTTCTATTAAAAGCGAAAACGCGGCTCTCACCAAGCAGGCAATTGCCGCGAATCAGCAGAACCTTTCACCGGAACAGGATTCATCCATGCCGTGCTCTTGTTTAAGACTCGTTCAACAGAAGATGCACAAGTCCGTATTCCGGCGCTCTTATAGATGTCTGATACACATAGCTATTCAGTTCGGTTCCGTCTTCCAGCGAAACGATATATCTCAAGCAGGCAACCGCCGAGTCATATTGTTTGAACTCCTCCAGTGATTTCGCTAGATATAAGTAATCATACTCAAGGTAAATATCTTCGTTCTTGCTAAATGGTCCTGTCCTTTGTCCATTGATTGTGTATTCGCTAAAGCTGTCGCTATATGCGGTATAGTTGGAGTAATTATTCTTATTCACTACGATGCAGGAATCATTGACCGACTCTACCCGGATATCTCGAATGTCCGTTTTTGCAGTACCTTCTACAAAACAATAGCCAGACTGAGACATCGATGGCCCAATCAGAGTTCCTCCCCATCCACCTGAAACGTATTCGCTATAAATAGTATCTGTTCGATCTGCTGGGATTGCAAGCGGAGTGATGTGAAACGAATCAAACGACACACTATAGCCAATTGAGGCGATGCGAAGCGAATCGATTTGTACGTCCTTGGTAATCGCTCCATCGAAAACCATGTTAAAAGATAGCACTTTAGCCGTGGAAACATATTCTCGAAGCGCTCGCCTTACGCGATTCGCGTCTTTACTGCGCACTTCGCCTGCAGAATTAAAATCGGGTGTTACCCCCTGCCGATAACATGCTTCTCGATACATGGTTTTGTAGTAGTCTTTATTGATCATATCGGCAAGGTTGGATTGTGTTATATAAACCTCTGCGCCAAGCAATTGGTCAGTATTTATTCCGAATACTTCAACGTCTTCTCCTAATGTGAATGTCATAGTACTCAAAGTTTTATCAGCATCGTAATCATGTGTGCTGATTCGATACCAAGGTGCTTGAAACCATACGTTCGAATTGTATGGCACACCGATCTCGAAGTAGTTCTTCGAATCAATCAGAAAATCTGTCGGAGCAGGCTTGGCGCAACCGATGAGCGAAGAGAATATGATCAACGCCGTAAAAGCAAGAACCGTAAGTTTCTTCATTCGTTTCCTCTATGATTGAACTTCTTTTGAATTCTGATAATAAGAATGAGGGATGCTCTACTTGAAATGTTTTTATCGTACGATACGCAAGCACAAACCAGCTTAACGCACGCGCGCTGTGTTGTGTCGATATTACCAACTTCAATGGTGTTCTGTCAATATTGCAATTGTCTCAGTCATAGTCAATTGCTTATCTTGGTTTTGTTAAATTTGAGTATCCTCCATCTAAAAAAACGCCCAAATAAGCTGAAATTCCTTAAAAAACACGAAAAATCTTGTGCTTTGCCCCTCCCGTGGTTTATAATAACTTGTTTTCGTATTTAGAAAGAAGGTACTCAAATGGACATTCGAAATGTCGCCATCATCGCGCACGTCGACCACGGCAAGACAACGCTGGTCGATCAAATGCTGCGTGACGCTGGCGTGCTGCGCAGAGGCGAACAGGACGTCGAGCGCATTATGGACTCTAACGATCTCGAGCGCGAGCGCGGAATCACCATCCTCAGTAAAAACACGGCGGTCAGCTACGGCGGCACGCGCATCAACATCGTAGACACCCCCGGTCACGCGGACTTCGGCGGTGAGGTGGAGCGCATCCTCCAGATGGTCGATGGCGTCTTACTGCTGGTGGACGCGTTTGAAGGCTGCATGCCGCAGACGCGATTCGTGCTGCGCAAATCCCTCGAACTCAACAAGATTCCGATCCTCGTTGTCAACAAAGTCGATCGTCCCGGTTCGCGCCCCGCGGAAGTGGTGGATCAGGCGCTGGAGCTCTTTATCGAACTGGGCGCAACGGCGGATCAGCTCGACTTCCCCGTCGTCTATGCCAGCGCGCGTGACAACATGAGCGGGCTGACCCCGGACACGATGGAAAACAACATGGTCGCGCTCTTCGACACGATCATCAGCGCGATTCCCGCGCCGAAGTTCGAGCCGGACGAACCACTGCAAATCCTCTTCTCTTCGATCGATTACGACGATTACGTCGGACGCATCGGAGTAGGCCGCATCGAGCGCGGCACGGCGAAAAAAGGCATGCCCGTGGTCATCTGCGGCGGCGAAGACAATCGCAAGGTGGACACGAAGATTACGCGCCTCTATCGCTATGAAGGCCTCAAGCGCGTCGAAGTCGACGAAGCCCCGTGCGGCGACATCATCTGCGTGGCGGGTATGGAGTTCCTCAACGTCGGCGAGACCGTCTGCGATCCGAACTGCATCGAGCCGCTTCCCTTTGTGCACATCGACGAACCGACCGTCAGCATGATGTTCATGCTCACCGACAGTCCGTTTGCGGGACGCGAAGGCAAATATGTCACAGGTCGCAACCTTCGCGACAGGCTCTTTAACGAAGTAAAGACCAACATCTCCATGCGCGTGGAAGAGACGGATGCCACCGACTCTTTCCGCGTCAGCGGCAGAGGCGAGCTGCATCTTTCGATACTCATCGAGACCATGCGCCGTCAGGGATATGAATTTGCGGTCTCCCGCCCGAAGGTCATCTTTCATAGAGATGACGAAGGAAATGTACTTGAGCCGATCGAAGAGCTCACCATCGACGTGCCGGTGGACTATGTCGGCGCGGTTATGGAAAAGCTTGGCCAGCGTAAAGCGGAGCTACAGGACATGACCAACCAGGGCGACAACAGCGTTCGCCTTCAGTTCCTCGTGCCCGCGCGCGGCCTGATGGGTTACCGCTCGGAGCTCCTGACCGATACGCGCGGCAACGGCGTCATGAGCCACATCTTCCACGAATACGAATCCTTCCGCGGACCTATCGAGGAGCGCAAGACGGGCTCCCTGGTCGCTCACGAAACGGGAGATACCTCCGGCTACGGCCTGTTTAACACGCAGGATCGCGGCAAGCTGTTCGTCGGTTCCGGTATACCCGTCTACGAAGGGCAGGTCGTCGGCGAAAACGCGCGCGCAGGGGATATTGTGGTCAACGTCTGCAAGAAGAAGCACGTTACCAACATGCGTGCCTCCGGTTCGGACGATGCACTGCGCCTGACGCCTCCGGTGGTTCTGTCTCTTGAGCAGTGCCTTGAGTTCATCTCGGACGACGAGCTTGTTGAGGTCACGCCCAAGAGCATCCGCATGCGCAAGCGCTTCTTAAATAAGGACACGCGTTCAAAGTTCGCCAAACAGATCGAGACGGAATGAGTTTCCGTCCCCAATGAGCGAAAGGGGCAAAGAAAGGTATGCTACACCTCGTCGAAATCGACCGGTACAACTATCTTTCGGTTCTTGATCTCTCCGTTTCACCGGAGCAGCGGGATTTCGTCGCGACGACCCAGTATTCGCTTGCGCAGGCATATGCGCAGCCGGAGTGCGTGCCGCTCGCGCTCTACGCGGAAAATCGCCCGGTCGGCTTTGCGATGTATTGCCTCGACGAGGACGACCATCAGTACTGGATCTATCGGTTGATGATCGACCAGCGATATCAGGGCGTAGGCTACGGCAGAGAAGCGATGGAACTCCTGATCGCACGCATTCGCGGGCTATCCGACGAGGAGCACCAGCGCATCTACATCAGCTTTGAACCGGAGAACGAAATCGCCAAAGCACTGTATGAGCGGCTGGGGTTTGTGCCGGACGGGCGGGTTCTCTACGGCGAGGTCGTGTATTATCTGGTGTTGTAAACGAATCAGACGCACAGAAGGCTTGTTCTACAAGCCTTCTTTTTTTTTGCGCCGAATCGCCTGCGAGAGAACGGCTTGATCTTCAAAAACAGTATGCTTCTCAATTCGATCGATGTTTGACAAATTTGATACAATTCATCCCCCGTTACGAATTGTGTTTTGTTTTTCACTGTGATAACATGTATCTGAAAAATCTGCGAAGGAGAATTCACATCATGGGTTTTATCATTCCTATCATCTTAGCCGTTGCCATTCTCTTGTTTTTTCTGGGATATCTCAAGGCCCCGCCGGACACCGCATACGTCGTCTCCGGCCTTGGTAAGCGCAGAATCCTGATCGGAAAAGCAGGCTGGCGGTTTCCGTTCCTTGAGCGAGTCGATAAACTCCCGCTCAACGTGATGCAGGTCGATGTGAAGACCTCCGAAGCGGTGCCCACCAACGAGTTCATCAACGTCAGTGTTGACGGTGTAGCAAATATAAAAATCTCCAGCAATCCGGTGCTGCTCAATCGTGCAGCGGAGTCCCTGCTGGGATTGAGGCAGGATGCAATGGTCACGCTGGTGACGCAGGTGCTGGAAGGCAACATGCGCGAGATCGTAGGCTCCGTCGGGCTGAAAGAAATGGTGCAGGATCGTCAGGGTGTTGCGCGCACGATCACCGAAAAT
>JBDKRF010000468.1:0-7431 GCA_039683525.1 Clostridiaceae bacterium | reverse complement strand
CCGTTGCGGGGACCGTTGTTCCCGCACATGCCGTGAGTGCCGAGAGCACCATGATCAGTGCAGCCAGCAGAGCAAGGCTTTTCTTCATAGCAAAGCTTCTCTTTAAAGACATGTTCTTTCTCTTCCTCCTGATTATGTTTCATTTTATCACCGTCTCTCGAGCAACGGTGAAAAATAATTGTAATCGCTTACATTTATTTGCGAAAGAATAGGCGGAAACTGTCCGCCTAACGACTACGTTCTTCAGCGCGTGCTTTCGCGCGGAACGATGGAAACCTGAATGAGGCTGTTTTGTACGGAGTTGGTCGCATCCTCAATGGAGGAAAGCAGGATATTTGCCGCCTGGCGGCCGAGTTGGAACACATCGATGTCCACAACGCTCAGTTTCGGCGTGGAAAGCTCGCTGATGGGTGTGTTGTCAAAGGTGATCACCTGAATCTGAGAAGGAACGGAAACATTTGCCTGTTGCAAGGCGCGCACCGCGCCAAAGGCAACCGCATTGTCCGTGCAGACAATTCCGTCGACATCGTGCTGTTCCGCTAGAATCCGCTTGGTGCTCGCCGCGCCATCCTCCGCTGTTAAGCTGCCGAGAAAAACCAGAGATTCTTCATAGCGTAGGCCGAATTGCTCCAGAGCCGCGCGATATCCCGCCAATCGCTCCTTCACAAACGACTTGTCCAGAGAGGAGCTGATGAACGCAAGGCGTTTGCTGCCGCTGTCGATCAGCTTCTGCGTCGCGAGCCTGCCGCCCCTCTCATTGTCAAGATCAATCCAGTTATAGTCCCGGTTTTCGCTCTTTCCGATGACCACAAACGGAAGCCCCGCTTCCCGCAGCATCGCGAGAATCGCTTTCTTCGCGAGTGCCATCGGTAGGATAATGCCCTCAACCCGCCGCTCCATCACGAGCTTTCGCAGGTTGTGTTCGCCGGTTTTATCGTTTGAAACGCTAATAATCAGCAAATAATAGCCCTGTTTGCCGAGAGCCGCTTCCATTCCGTACTGAATGCGCAGAAAATAGTCGTTTCCGTATGTCTCTGTGTTTGTGCTGTCGATGATGAACGCAATGGTAGATGTGCTGTGGTTTGCGAGGCTTCGAGCGACGAAACTTGGCTGATAATTGAGCGCTTCCATGCTGCGCTGCACTTTCTCCGCAGACTTCTTGGCAATCAACGGGCTATTATTTAGATAACGAGAGACAGTCGCGGTGGATACCCCCGCGTGTTTGGCAACATCGTCAATCGTTACGCTCATGATTCATCTCCAATTCTAAAATTGGTAGCGGTTACAATCAAGAGAATATCACAGTGCCGAAATTTGTCAAGACCCTTTTTCGGTTTGTTTGAAAATCATTGTGAGACCACGTTCGACGCACGAAAATCCGCGCAAAATACCGCGGTCGCAGCTTGTCTTTATCTCCCGTTTGTTATAGGTCGATTACGCGGGCGCACCCCGCCTGCACCGCGATCTGCCGCAGCGCGTCCATCTCGCGATCGGTCGGTGTCGGATATTCCCGATACCCCTCCCGCACGCCAAGTGGACGAAAGCGGATGAGTTTATAGCCGATCGCTGCCCCCTTTGCCCAAAACGGAACGAGCGCAGCGCAGACGCGCCACACTGTATCTTCGTTTGGCAAAACATGCGGCATCACAACCGTCCTGACCTCCTCCAGCTTCCCGATCGAAGCGAGAAATGCCAGATTCTTTATTACCAGCTCATTGCTTTGCCCGGTTAAAGCCTGATGCGCGGATGCATCGACGCACTTGACATCCAGCATCACACCGTCGCAAACGGAAAGGAGTTCCGTATCCTGTTCAAAGTCATAATTGCCGTTGGAGTCCATCAGCGTACCAAGCCCCATCTGCTTTGCGCCCGTAAACAACCTGAACACAAAGTCCCGCTGCAGGGTGCATTCTCCGCCGGAGACGGTGACCCCGCGGATGAACGGGCGGTTTTTTTGTAAAATTTCAATCGCCTGCTCCGGCTCCATCCAGTCGACCTTCGGGGAAGCGTCACGCGGGCAGGCGCGCAGGCAGGCGTCGCAGGCGCAGCAGACCTCCCGACGGTAGCGCACCGTTCCATCCTCTACGCGGATTGCGCCTGTCGGGCACTTGGTCACGCAGACGCCGCAATGGTTGCAAAGGTGGATCGTCTCCGGATTGTGGCAATATCCACAGTTGAAGTTGCATCCCTGAAAGAAGAATACGGTGCGGTTGCCCGGGCCGTCCACACTGCTAAACGGGATGATGCGGTTGACAGGCGCGCTGATCATAGGGAGCGCACTTTGCGATCCAGGATGAGGCTGTTGTTGACCTCGCCAAGTCCCCAGATCACGTTGTCCTGCTGCACCGCTTCGCCGCGCGCAAGCTTCTCCATATCCGACTTTTTCACGAGGTAGCCCGTGATGCGGATCACATCGCTGTCGCTGGCATAAGCGGAAAAATACCGCATGCCGACGGAGAACGCGCCCTTGATCAAATCGACAAGGCTCTCCGGGTTGCGCTTTGCGGTCACCTCAAAGGGAAAGATATCCCCGACGCCGGAGTGGAAGTACGGATGGAATTGTCCCGCGTGGCGCAGGTGTTCGTAAAGCGCGATCTCGTCACCAATCGGGATGCGCGCGCCGGACGTTACGCCGATGTCGATATCCAGACCGACCTGCGCGTGCAGCGAGAAATGCCCGCCGCTGACAGCGCAATAGGGACTATCGTACGCTTGCACGAGCTCAGTCAGTCGCCGCATCACGCGATGTGCCAGCGAATCCGCGGCGTCGCTGTGTCCGTAGAGGAGCCCAGCGCGCCCTTCCAGGGCCTCCAGATGATTGACGCACTCCGCAAGCCCCACCACGCCGAACATGCCGGTGAAGCGATCCAGATGAAGGAACCCTTCCTGAACCAGAAAGTTCGAGCGGAAGAACAGGTTCTTTTCTACTAAGAACGCAATCTTTGCATCCATGAATTCGCAGTTGAGCCGCACGGCCTCCGGCAGCACGCGCTCCAGCAGGTCGCTGACGCTTGCCGCCTGATCCGCAGCCGCCTTGAGGTTGAGCCGCGCGAGGGTGAATGCGCCGCCGCCCACCGGAAGCACGTTGTAGCAGCTCGCGATGCCATACGGAACGGCGTATGCATCACGGTAGACTGCGTCGTTAGCAAAGCTGGGCTTCGCGCAGGCGAGGTCGTTTCTCGCGCAGCGGGCTGCAAAAGCGTCCGGCGTGATCGCAGGGTCATAGAGCAGGGTGATGCTGGGCGTCGCGTTTTGCAGCTCATAATCACAATCCAGAATGATCTCCCCTGCGAGCGTGGCCTCCGGTCCAATGTTTGCATGCGCATAGGAATCCGATATGGTACGATCAAGGTAGATCATAAAGTGCCGAATGAGATAGCGGGCCTCCGCTTCGTCCGTGATGAACGGCTGCAGCATCCGGTCGAGCCGCCCCAGATACACGGGAAAGTTCGTGATGGACGGAATATGGCGATAAAACATCTTGAGCGCTTCGATGGCCTCAAACAGGTTCTTCGGTGCGCCGATGCGCAGAAACTTGCATCCGTTTTGTAAGAAGAGATCATAGTCGGGCAGCAGGTAGCGCGGGCAGATCGGCGCATATCCCTCGCCAAGATCGGAAAGGACGCCGAGCTCCAGCTGCTTGTCATATCCCGTCGGCAGCGTGAATCCGTATACGAACTGACCGGGTACTTTAGACAAGTTCATCATCGCCTGCTCGTGCGTCAGCGATATATCGGTCACGATTCGCATGGTGCTCTGGGTAATCTCCTGCTGAATGCTCATA
Source organism: Clostridiaceae bacterium (assembly GCA_039683525.1). GTDB lineage: Bacteria > Bacillota > Clostridia > Christensenellales > CAG-138 > UBA7703. The sequence continues at coordinate 3,647 of JBDKRF010000468.1, read as the reverse complement.
TGATGGTCCCCTTTTCTCACGTTGAAGTGTTTGTTTTCATCTATGTGGTACGATCATTCGGCATCGCGCCGTCTGAAATGCTTGCTTTTTATACAAGTATACAACATAATCCTGCTGTTTCAAGACGGTTTTTCCGGATTATTTCAAATTTTTGCTCATTTTTCCGACTTTTATGATTGACGAGCATTTGTACAACTGCTATATTTTAGACAAGTCCAGCGCGGCGCGGTATGCTTGTATCATTTCCGAACGACTGCCCTGTGAACCTTCTTACAAGTTTCTACCCGATGATACACATTCGTCCACTCTGGATACACATCACAATTTTTAGTTGGAGGAAAGTACATGAAGAAGCTCATTGCAACGGTCCTTGCCGTACTGCTACTTTGCAGCATGGCCACTGCCTGCGCCGCACCCAGCGCAGCAACCACGCCCTCGAACACCAGCACGAAGAAAGCTGCCTGTATCCTTGGCGTCGGCGGTCTCGGCGATCAGTCCTACAACGACCTCGTTTACTCCGGCATGAAGAAGGCCGAAACCGATCTCGGCGTCAAGTTTGACTATGCGGAGCCGAAACAGATTTCGGAATTCGAGCTCATCATGCGCGATATGGCGAGCTCCGGTCAGTACAGCGTCATCGTTTGCGTCGGTTTTGACCAGGTTGATCCGCTGACCAAGGTTGCGCCCGAGTTTCCGGATCAGCAGTTTGCGCTGATCGACGGCGTCGTGGACGCTCCGAACATCGCCAACTATACCTGCATGGAAGAAGAAGGTTCCTTCCTCGTCGGTGCCCTTGCCGGTCTGATGAAAAAGAACGCAGCAGCCTACGGAGTTGCGGACAACAACACCATCGGCTTCATCGCCGCGATGGAGATCCCGCTGCTCGTCAAGTTTGACGCAGGTTATCAGGCGGGCGCAAAGTTCGTCAATCCCTCGATCAATGTGCTCACCGACTATGTCGGCGGCAACAACCCGTTCAGCGACACCACCACCGCAAAAGAAATCGCGCTGACCCAGTATTCCAAGGGCGCGGACATCATCTATCATGCGGCGGGCGGCTCCGGCCTCGGCGTGTTCCAGGCTGCGGCAGAGCAGAACTTCAAAGCCATCGGCGTCAACTCCAACCAGAACGTGCTCGACCCGGATCACATTGTCGCCAGCATGCTCAAGCGCGTGGACACCGCGGCGTTTGAAATCGTCAAGGCAGCCTGCGTCGACGGCAATCTCGCGGTTGGCTCCACCACCGTGCTCGGCGTGAAGGACAACGGCGTCGGCTACACGCTCGAAGGTAGCAACATCAAAGTCAGCGACGCGGACGTCGCCATCGTTGAAGACCTGCGCGCAAAGATCGCGGATGGTTCGCTCGTCATCCCCACCACGCTGGAAGAAGTTGACGCGTTCCTCGCGGCAAACGCAAAGTAAGCGAGTAACCCGATCGATTCTTCCCAGGTAACGCACCGGTTCGGGGAGGGCGAAGCGCAAGCCTCACCCTCCCCCATCACACGTTTGAACAGGAAACCAATTTCCAAACGAAACGAAAACGAGGTGTACTCCATTGCTGGCGGTAAATATGCGCGGAATCACGAAGCACTTTGGCGGAATGACCGCAAACGACCACATCGACTTCCAAGTGGAGCAAGGCGAGATTCACTGCCTGCTTGGTGAGAACGGCGCCGGGAAATCAACGCTGATGAACGTTTTATTCGGTCTGCACTGTCCCGATGAAGGTTGCGTGGAGATCGAAGGTCAGCTGATACCCGCACTCACACCCAGACTCGCCTATCAGCTGGGCATCGGCATGGTGCACCAGCACTTCATGCTGATCAATCACCTGACATGCCTTGAAAACATCATACTCGGCAACGAACCGGGTACTGTCGTGATCAATCGCAGGCAGGCGCGCGCAAAAGTGAAAGCGCTCTCGGATCAGTATCATTTTAACATTGAATTGGACGCGCTCGTATGCGACCTCTCGGTCGGCATGAAACAGCGCGTGGAAATATTAAAGACGCTCTATCGCGGAGCCAGCATCATCATCCTCGACGAGCCCACCGCCGTGCTCACCCCGATTGAGGCGGATCAGTTGCTCTCTATTCTCAAGGATATGCGCGCGCAAGGCAAGACCATCATCTTCATCACGCATAAACTCAAGGAAACGCTGGACGTCGCCGACCGGATCACGATTCTCCGCGGCGGGAAATCCGTCGCTCTGCTCGAGGCTTGCTCCGCCACACCGGAGACGCTGGCGCGGCTCATGGTAGGCCACGACGTCACCTTTGAACTGGAAAAACCCGACTGCCCGCAGGGGGATGTGGTTCTCAAGGTTGAGGATGTCCGGCTCTTGCCAAACGCGCAGTCTACGGTCTCCTTTGAGGTGCACGCCGGTGAGATCTTCGGCATCGCGGGCGTAGAAGGCAACGGACAGCAGCAACTGGAGCAGATCATCATGGGGCTTACGCGCCCCAAAAGCGGGCGCATCCTCTACCAAAAGACGAATCTGCTGGAACTTTCTCAGCGCGCGCGCAGAAGGCTCCGCATCGCCTATATCCCCTCCGACCGGCTCAAGCAGGCGCTGCTGTCGCATGTATCATTGCAGGAAAACTTTCTGCTGGGCAACCAATATGATCCCAACTATGTCCGCCGCGGGTTGATTCAAACCAAGACGCTACGCGAACGAACCGTGAGCATGATGCAGCAGTTCGACGTCCGCGCGACGAGCGCGCAGCAGGAGGCGGGTTCGCTCTCCGGCGGAAACCAGCAGAAGTTTGTGCTCGCCCGCGAGGTCAGCAAGCATCCGCAGTTTGTGCTTGCCTGTCAGCCGGTGCGCGGGCTGGACATTGGTGCCATCAAGTATATCCACAATGTGCTGCTCAAACTCCGCAGCGAGGGCGCGGCGATCCTGCTCATCTCCGCGGAGCTTTCGGATATCTTTCAGCTGAGCGACACCATCGGCGTGCTCTACAAAGGTGAGTTGATGGATATCCGCAAAGCGGACGCGTATGACAATGAATCCATCAGCTTACTCATGGCAGGCAGGAAGGAGGCAAAGCCCGATGAAGCAAACCAATAAACTGCGTTTACCCACGTTTGTCTCCAAGCTGTTCTACTCGTTTGCCGCGGTGCTTCTTTCTCTGCTGCTGGCCACCATCGTGATGCTGATTGCGGGATATGACCCGCTCCGCGCGTTTGGCGCAATGCTCAACGGCGCGTTCGGCTCCGCAAACGCAATCGCCAACACCCTGAGCAAGAGCATCCCGCTGATGTTCACCGGCTTTGCGTTCGCGGTTGCCAACAAGGGCGGCATCTTCAACATCGGCGGCGAAGGCCAACTCTATCTTGCGGCGCTTGCCAGCGCGTTCACCGCACTCGCCCTCAACGGGTTGCCGCGCATGGTTGTGCTCATTGCCTCCATCCTGGCGGGCATGGCTGCCGGCGGCGCGGTTGGCGCGCTGATCGGCTTTATCAAAGCCAAGATGCGCATCAACGAAGTGATCGTCGCCATCATGATCAACTATATCGTCTCCCTCTTCACCTCGTATATGGTCAACGGTCCGCTCAAAGCGGAAAACAGCATGACCGCGCAGAGCGAGGCGATCTCCAACAACTATCTCTTTGCAACGATCATTCCGCGGTCTCAGCTGACCACC
>JBDKRF010000467.1:0-4215 GCA_039683525.1 Clostridiaceae bacterium | reverse complement strand
TCGTTGCTATGCCACACCTTCCTGCCGTAGTAGCTGCCGCATTCACCGCAGATAATTTTGCTGGAAAAGCATCCGCTTCTACCCACGTATCGTGCTTCACGGCGGCGCTTCAGCTCCTGCTGAACCTCATCGAACACCTCGGGAGAAACGATCGCCGGGTGGCTCTGCTCCACGTAGTATTGCGGTAACTCGCCTTCGTTGCGCTTCATCTTCTTGGTCAAGAAGTCAACGCAGAAGGTTTTCTGCAACAGCGCGTCACCCTTATACTTCTCGTTCCGCAGGATGCTTTCCACCGTGCTGGTTTGCCAGTGTTGCTTCCCAGCCGGGGATAAGGTCCCTATGGCTTCGAGCCGTTTTGCGATACCGGAGGGCATAAGCCCTTCCAGAAAAAGCGAATAGATCAGCCGGACGGTCTTCGCCTGCTCTTCGACTATCTGCGGCTGCCCGTCAGGCCCCTTCTCGTAGCCGAGGAACTGTTTATATGGAAGATAGACCTTCCCCTCCTCGCACTTTGCGCGTTTGCCCCAGGCGACGTTCTCGCTGATCGAACGACTCTCCTCCTGCGCGAGCGAGCTCATGATTGTGATCAGAAGCTCACCTTTGGAGTCCATGGTGTAGATGTTCTCTTTCTCGAAATACACCTCTACCCCCTTCTCCTTCAGCTGTCGAACCGCAGTCAGTGTATCGACGGTGTTTCTGGCGAATCGTGAGATGCTTTTCGTTATGATCAGATCAATCTTCCCCGAAAGCGCGTCCGCAATCATGCGGTTGAAACCATCGCGCTTCTTCGTGTTCGTTCCGCTGATGCCTTCGTCCGTATAGACTTCGACCAAAGCCCAGTCCGCATTTGCGGTGATTTGACGGGTGTAATAGTCTACCTGCGCCTCAAAGCTTGTGAATTGCTCGTCGCTGTCAGTCGATACCCGCGCATATGCGGCAACACGGCGCAAGCTCGCAATCGGTTGATGCGCTGATGCTTTGGCAACGACCGCGCGATCAATCTTCGTGACTTTCTTGATGGCTTCCATAAGAATTGCTCACTTTCCTAGATCTGGTTTTATCTCCTGCTGACTTTTTCATTTCTTCCGTCCAGCTTTCCGCCCGGGATCGGTCTTCCCAAGTATACTCACAGATATGGCCGTCACGAAATACGAATGCTAAATCGTTAGGGTATCGTGCGACAATATGGTCGATCTCTTTATCAAAGAGTTCTTTATCAAACTCGGCTACTCCCAGCGTTTTTAAAGAAAATTCGACCAGAGTTGTCTCTGGTATTTTTTTGCTTAGACAAAAGTCCTTCCCTTCCGCCGAGTAGGTGCTGCATACATACCCAGGAGTTCCGTTTGTGTTCTTCCGGATAAAGTGTCTGCCGCAGTGTGAGCAGATGATCTTGCGTCGAAACAGCTGGTCATCCATCTTCGGCTCAGGGCGTTTTGCGGTCTTCTGATTGCCCTCCATTCGCTTCATCGCGCTCTGATAAGTCTCAGCATCAATAATCGCGGGATGCGCGTTTTCGACCAGATAAAGCGGCAATTCGCCATGGTTCTTTTTCGCGCGTTTGGATAGATGGTCTTTCGTGAATGTCTTCTGCAGGAGTTGATTGCCGGTATACTTTTCGTTCCTAAGTATTTCCGAAACCGTAAACTGCTTCCATTGTCCACCTTGTTCGCAGGGAACGCCCTCGAGACGGAGCCGTTTCGCGATCACGGTAGCGCTGTCTCCTGCAAGGTATTCTGCGAAAATTCTGCGTACGATCCCCGCTTTGTAATCATCGATCGTGATCTTGCCCCGCCGTATCTTATACCCGTACAATTGACTCCATCCGCTGATTTCACCTTGTTCAAACTTCTTTCGAATCCGCCATTTTATATTCTCAGAGGCGGAGCGGCTTTCTTCCTGAGCATATGAAGAGAGGATGGTAAGCATTAGCTCGCCATCCCCTGAATTACTGTGGATGTTCTCCCGTTCAAAGAACACATCCACGCCTCTTTGTTTCAGTTCACGTAGGATATTCAGCGTATCCAGCGTGTTTCGCGAAAATCGGCTGAGCGATTTCGTGATCACCATGTCAATCTTTCCTGTATAACAATCGGTTATCAGCCGCTGAAATTCAGGACGATTGTCTTTCGTTCCTGATAGGCCCTCGTCCGCATATACCCCGACGTAGATCCATTGCGGGTTTCTCTGGATGTGCGCGCTGTAGTAACTGACTTGAGCCGCCAGAGATTCAACCATAGCCATTTTATCATTGGAAACGCGAGCATAGGCGGCAACCCGCATCCGTTGCGGGATTGCCGGAATCGTTGGCTGTACTTTGTGGATCACTCGATTCATACCTATGCTCCTATCATGTGACATATTAGCTCTCATTTGGTGCTTTATCAACAGATGTTTTGAGCAAGATATTCCCGATCGGCGGTTGGTGCTTCTCGATCATAAGAGCATCGAAGGTTTCGCGTTCAGCCTGCGAAATCAGCCCTTTCCGCAGCATGCAGTTTGCTGCCGCCATCGAAACGCGATATCGCAACTCCCGTTCAAACTGCTCGTTTGTCATGTGTTTTCTTATCCCCAAAGCGAGCATGAATATAGCAGACATGGCAGCAGTATTTTCTGTGATTCTTTTCATAGTACTCGAAACCACGGCCGCAGAAAGCGCACTTTGCTTTGACGGCGGACTTCAAACTCCGATTGTCTTGATGCTGTGTCCACCATGTTCTCCGGCAAAGATCTGTACAAAACTGTTTTCGTTTCCCGGTTGCAAGTTGAACAAGAGCCGTTCCACATTGTTTACAATGATCGGTATCATGTTCATCCCCTGCTGCGTCAGTTGGCTGAATACCCATCCTCTGACAGATCGATTTCACCGTGTTTCGCGAGATGCGAAGACTATCCGCAATTTGGGTATAGCTCTTCCCTTCGAACCGTAAGCGCAGTATCTCTTCTCTATCCTTCTGCTTCATATCTCCTCCAATGAAAAAAGGAGCGCCTCGAAAGACGCTCCAATTCTCGATATACAGTTGCCGTTTACTTCATTCCAGCAATTAGATGCTCCGCCGAACCCGTAATGAGCGCGGAGACATCAACTTGAGCGGCGGTCAGCACATCCATCGCCGAAGCGGAAAGCTTCGCGGTGGTCTTCACGTAGAGCAGTTGACCGAGTTGCGCAATTTCATCCTTCGACAGCTTTCCATCCTTATGCGCGGCTTTCATGCCGTCCACGACCGTCTGTTTCAGCTCACCGACCGTGATCTGCGTGAGCTTGATCAGCTCTTGCTGAGCGTGGTTCACAGTGTCCAATTGCGTCGCCTTGCCGAGTTTCGCAGTCAGCCATGCGCCAAGCACGCCGATCAGCGCAACAAAAAATGCCGCGGCGATGTTCACGGCATTTTCGATCAGGATATCGGCGACGGTTGCGTCTGCGGTTCCACCGGTGTCCGCCAGCGCGACGGCTGGCAGTGCAAGCATCAAGAGCGCGATCAGGACCAGAATCAGTTTCTTTTTCATTTGAGTTCCTCCTAGATTGATGTAGCTTGCTCTGAAGCAAGCTCATGGACAAAATCTTCATACTCTTCTTGGGCGGTCTTCGCTTTTTCGCGCGCAGTCTTCATCTCGCCGTTTGTTACGCCACGCTCAACGGCGATACAGGTTGCTAAAGAAAGCGATAAACCCGCATCCTGCATCTTCATGGCGAGTTTCGATTCCTTTGCGCGAATAGCAGCGCGCTTTTCCGCCTGTTTTCGATCGCGTGTCATACGCACTTCCAGCCAAACGACCAGCAGCGCAAACACGCCCGAGATAATCTCTCCGATGTAATCCAAACCCTTTCCCCCACTTCTATTGATTCAAGAGCTTGCAGCGGCCGCATTTGTGCCAATAGCCGCTACCGCCCTGATTGATTCCCTCCACAACGACACCAACGTCGCGGCCTTTCGCGTGGATGACTATGCCACGTCCCAGATAGAGCCCCACATGCGTTTCATCTTCTGCATTCGTGGTGCTGTTTCGGAACAGGAAATCGCCGGCGATTAATTCGTTACGCGCGATAACCTCGCACAGTGCCCAGAGTCCATCGCAATTCTTGCGATCGTCCCAAATGCCCGTCTCACGCATGAGCCAGGAGATAAAACCCGAGCAATCATGTGCCAATGGATCGGCAAAGCCCGCCTTGTACTGGCTATCTCTGAACGAGATCGCACGCGCGAACTCCTCATCCAT
>JBDKRF010000466.1:0-20850 GCA_039683525.1 Clostridiaceae bacterium | reverse complement strand
ACCAATCGTTGTTTTGATCCATGTTCGTTTACTCCTTTCGAGTGATGTCTGAAGTTCCTTATGGGGTTGTGATGGTTCGCGTTAGCTTCTATGGTGCAGGCAGTGTCCGGGGAAGCAAAACCTTCGGAACTGCCGGATCAAACGGAGTATGCCGCGGGAGACGGATCACAATCTCTTTTCTGTTGTGCTTTCAGTATAGAAAATCAATTTGAACTTTCCATAGTAGGTATTTGAAGAATCTATGTAAGATTTGGGATATATTATGGCAGTGCAAGAGCGCAAAAAAAAGCAGCGGGCGTTCACCCGCTGCTTTGTGTAGTTGTAGTGCTACTTTACGATCGGGATCGTGATCTTCCCGGTATCCACGATCGGATCGAGAGTCCCTGCGTTGATGCGCGAGATCTTGAGATCGCAAATGACGCTTGTTGCGGCCGAGAGCGTGCCTTCCGGCGCACCGTCCGCCCAGAGTAGCAGATATCCATGCGTGGTCGGGTAGCAGTTGGTGCAATACGTCATGAGCGGATAGGCGGCACCATCGACCGTGATCCTGGGACTCGACGCATAAGCCGTGATATCCAGCTGCTTGATGTAGTTCTGGGTGATGTTCTCAAAGTCCAGCAGGATGGCCTCGTGACCTTCAAACTGCGTGATGCCCATATTGCGCAGAATAAAGTAGGATAGATCGCTTTGGTAGACGATCGGGCCAGCATCCGGCGCGTTCATAACGGTTTCGGATACGTTCGGGTCGACGATGGAGGCGCATACAGGGCGGTTGAGGCGCCCGTCATACTGGGTCAGTGTCAGGTAGAGATCAAGCTTTGTCAGAGTAGTGATGTTCTGGCGCGTCATGACGTCCGTTCCGTCCAGCGCAAGCAGTAGGTACTTACCCTCGTCAACGGTATAGGCGCGGTTGACAAAATTGGTGTATCCGGCATAGATGGGGTCGATCATCGCGCTCCTCCACGCAGCGTTCGGCTTCTTATAGAGTAGCGCGCGTGTGTGTTGCAATGTGCCGTCGATGCCCTGCAGGTAAATCGCGAGGTTCTTGTCTTCATAAACGAGCGTTGCGGTGTCCGCAGGAGAGGTGATCGCGACAGCGTCCGGCATGGCGACGGATTTGCTCAGTCGCGCGCCGATGTTCTTGCCGATCGCATCGTCAACGACGTAAAAATCGAGCGTAAACCCGGCGAGAGAGGAGATGCCCATGTAAGAGGCGTTGGGGTTGTCCACGAAGTTCACGACAACGCTCGCCGTGCGGGTTTCGCCGGCTGCGATCTGTTCGCCGTCCTGCAACACGCCCTCTACCTGCCAGTCGTTGAGGCAAACGCCGTCGAGTTTGAGCGAAACGGAGGCGGCAGATGCGTTTTTGATCGAAAGATCGATAGAAGTCATGAAGTTTTCGCTGAAGCGTGCGCCGGTTACGCTCGCGGTAACCTTGTTGTTGGTGAACAGTTTTTCACTGAGTGCGGTTTCGACGAAGACGGGTTCCGGTGTAGGTGACGGGGTGGGTTCCGCTGTCGGCACTGGCGTAGGCGCGGCGGTTGGGTTGGTGGTTGCGGCGGTCTGCCCTGCCGTGTCAGATGCATCCGCTTTGGGTGCGGAGGTGCACGCGAGGCAGAAGAAAGCAACGATCAGGGCCAGCGCGGGGGCGGCTTTTTTGAGCATATAAAAGGGCTCCTTATTCAACAGTCCGGTGAAACACAATAACCTTACAAACCCAATGCTCAAATGTCAAGCGAAAGAGGAGCGAACGCGCGAGAACACGAAAAATAAGCGTATTTTTATCGACTTTCTACAGCATTGGGAATTATAATATGGTATCACGCGTTGGTGGGGGTAATATGAAACGAAACATTGCGGCGTTCTGCGCCGTGCTGATGCTCGCACATATGATTGCGTGCAGTGCAGCTCCGAGTGAGCCGCAGGCGACGAGCGAGCAACCGAAGCCGATTCCGGTGACGCCCTTGATCATCTCGATGATAACCCCGACGCCGAGTGCCACGCCGCAACCGACCGCGACGCCCGTGCCGACCATTGACGCGCAATGGTATCGCGAACGAAACGAAACGCTGGAGAAACTCATCCGGCAATACCGACCGACGGAATCGGATGCAGACATTCGACAGGATATCCAGCGCATGGCGATCGATCCCAACAAACCAATGATTGCCTTGACGTTTGACGATGGCCCGATCTATGGCATCACCGACAAGATACTGGATGTGCTGGAGCAATATAATGCGAGGGCGACCTTCTTCGTTCTGGGTTGGCGGTTTCGACACGAGGAAAGCAACGATATTCTACGCAGAGCAGTCGCTCTTGGTTGTGAAATCGGCAATCACACCTGGTCGCACGACAGGCTGCCGGGACAAAACTATGTTGGTGTGCGCCATGAGGTGGTGAATACAAACAAGGTGATATTTGACATTGCCGGTGTGCTGCCGCATTGTCTGCGTCCGCCGGGCGGTCAGAACACCTACGAGGCGATGCGCGTTGCCCGCGAAAACGGCATGATGGTCGTGCTTTGGTCGCAGAGCGGAAATGTGCACGAAGTCGATCCGGCAAAAATCGCACAAAACGTGGAGAAGCAAATCGTAGACGGAGACGTGCTGGAGGACGGGGATATCGTACTCCTGCACGACACGCATTATAATATGATCGATGCGGTCAAGATCATCGTGCCGAAGTTGATTGAAGAGGGATATCAACTCGTGACGGTTTGGGAACTCCTGAACTGTGCCGATCAGCCGCCCGTTCCCGGAAAGGTGTACGACCGCCAGGGAGCGCCAAAAGAGATGCGCTAGCAGAGGATTAATCCCTGCAATCACAATGCAGATATTGCACAGGGTGCATCCGGCAAGTGCGATGTCACTGCGTACATTACTGAAAAAGCTGTCACTTGGGCCAAAATTCAGAAAGCAGTTTCTCGTGGCTCATCCTTCATTAATAACGCCGCTTGGATAAGATGCCGGGCGGCGCTTTTCTTTCGTTATCAGACGATATTCGGGCGTAATATTTGCGAATTCACAGGCATAATGCATCCAAATCGTCACCAGAAAAAGTATATTATTCTTGGAAGAATCTGTTTTAAAATGCAGGATTGCGGCAGAGAAGCGCCGTTTATCGGGTGATCTTGTCACATGAAAGAAATTTGGCTGTGTTGACTTTTCATTTGATACCATTTAAACTGATTTCGTGGATTTGCCAATTCACGATGAAAACAAACACAAATCTGGGTTGACAATTCTATCAACAAAAGAAGAGAGGAAAATCAAAAATGAAGAAACTGGTAGCGATCCTGCTGACCGTGTTGGTGGCATTTTCGATGTTTGCCTGCAAGACGGCCACTGATGCAACCGCAGCCGCGGGCGACAAAAAGGTCTACAACGTCGTCAGCCTTGTCAATGGCAACCTCGGCGACAAGTCCTTCTTTGACTCCGCTGAATCCGGCCTGAAAGCCCTTCAGGATGCCGGACGCATCACCTATAAGACCATCGAGATGGGTGGCACGGACGAGGATCAGCCGAAGTGGCTGGAGACCCTCTACGAAGTTGCCGAAGCAGGCGAGTATGACCTGATCATCGTCGGTACGTATCAGATGCCCGACTACCTCAAGGAAGTCGCCACCGCGTATCCGGATCAGAAGTTCCTGATCTATGACGACACCTCCTATGTCGGCGAAAACGCCAACGTCGTCAACATCAGCTACAAGCAGAACGACATGGGTTACCTCATCGGCGTGTTTGCGGCTGCAATGACCTCTGACACCTCCGTGAAGAACATCAACGCGGACAAAGTCGTCGGCTTCGTCGGCGGCGTGGACAGCCCTGTCATCAACGACTTCCTCTATGGCTTCCTCGAGGGCGTGAAAGCGACCGATCCGGAAGTCAAGGTGGATACCCGCTATGTCAACAGCTATGTCGACACCGCGACCGCCAAGGAAATGGGCCTCTCCATGATCTCCGATAACAAAGCGGACATCCTCTGGGGTGTTGCGGGCCTCTCCGGCAACGGCGCTGCGGAAGCGGCTCTCGAATCCGGCAAAGCCTGGTTCATCGGCGTTGACTCCGACCAGGAGCTGACCCTGAAGCCCGAACTCGCGGCCATCACGCTGACCTCGGGTTTGAAGAACGTCGGTCAGTCCCTCATCTGGATCTTTGACGAATGGGATGCGGGCCGCACCTACTGGGGCAAGCTCGTCAACCTCGGCCTCACCGAAGGCGGCGTCGGCATCGTGACCGACAAGAACTTCGCGACCGCTGCGCCCAAGGCCGTTCAGGACAAGGTTCTGGCAGCTGAAGCCGCAATCAAAGACGGCACCATCAAGGTTGACACCGCCATCGGCGACGACACCAATGCCGTCATCGCACTGCGCGATTCCATGCAGCCGTAAGGCAAAACCTTGATACCATTGAGTTAGTCTCGCTAACACAACACCGGGGGAGGGCGACAAGCTCTTCCCCGGTTTGTTCCAATCAAACCTTGAATTCTTTTTAGCATTACTTTCTTTGATCACTGTTTCCCGTGCGGCGTTGAATTGACGCTTCTTTTATATTAAGATATCAATAAATCATCACTTCGTTTTTATTCTTGGAAGTCTCGCCGCTTAGCGGCTGCCGATACGCGATCCATGTTTACCGTAGGAAGCATAACCGCTCAGCGGTTGAATAAACTCAATCCATGTAAAGGGGAACCCGCTTTTATGGAACAAAACGAATCAGTCAAAAACGATCTCGTCGTTCAAATGAAGGGCATCACCAAGGTATATCCAAACGGGATTGCCGCCAATCAGGAGGTTGATTTTGCCGTGCGTCGCGGCGAAATTCATGCACTCATGGGTGAAAACGGCGCGGGCAAGAGCACGCTGATGAAAATTCTCTTCGGACTGGAGCAGCCGACCGAAGGAGAGATCATCGTAAACGGCGAAAAAGTTTCGCTGACGAGTCCGATGAGCGCAATTGCGCACGGAATCGGCATGGTTCACCAGCACTTTATGCTGGTGCCGAGCCTCACCGTTGCTGAGAACATCGTGCTCGGCATGGTGCCGAAAAAGAGCGGGTTGTTCATCGATGCAAAAAAGGCGACCGAGCTGACCCGCGAGTATGCCGAAAAGTTTAACCTCGAGGTCAATCCCGACGCAAAGGTTGCGGATATCCCCGTCGGCATGAAGCAGAAGGTGGAGATCCTCAAGGCGCTGATTCGGGGCGCAAAGATCCTGATTCTCGACGAGCCCACCGCGGTTCTGACCACGCAGGAGACGGCGGAGCTCTTCCGCGAGCTCGTCGACCTCAAGGAGCAGGGCTATACCATCATCTTCATCTCCCACAAACTCAACGAAATCAAGCAGATCACCGACCGGCTCACCATCATGCGCGGCGGCAAGTCGATGGGCGTGTACGAGACCGCCTCGATCTCCGAGCAGGAGATCTCCCGCCTGATGGTTGGTCGTGACGTTATCTTGGATGTGCAGAAGGACACCGCAAAACCCACCGACGTGGTGCTGAAGGTGCGAAACCTGCACTACACCAACGAATGGAACAAGAAGATGCTCGACGGCGTCTCCTTCGACGTGCGTAAGGGCGAAATCCTCGGCATCGCGGGCGTAGAGGGTAACGGCCAGCGTGAGCTGGTCGACATGCTATTCGATCTCAACGAACCGGACGAGGGCACAGCCTCCGTGAATGGAACGGACGTGATCAGTGCATCTCAGGCGAAGATCCGCGGGCTTGGCGTATCCCTCGTGCCGGAAGATCGCATGACCTACGGCATTGCGGATGCGGCAACGATTGAAGAAAACATGATCTCCGACCGTTTCGAGGAGAAGCGATTCAACAAAGGCCTTCTGTTCAATATGAAGGCGATTCATGCGGAGAGCGACCGCCTCATCAAGGAGTATACCGTTCTCTGCAAGTCCAGCAAGCAGAAAGTGAAGATGCTCTCCGGCGGCAATATTCAAAAGGTCGTCGTCGCGCGCGAGTTCTCGAGCGACCCGACCTTGATCATCGCCGATCAGCCCACCCGCGGCATCGACGTGGGCGCGACCGAATTTATCCGTAAGAAACTGGTCGATCTCTCCCGCGCGGGAACGGCGGTGCTGCTCGTCTCCGCCGACCTCAACGAGGTCATGGAGCTTTCAGACAGCCTCATCGTGCTCTACGGCGGCAAGATCGCGGCCTACTTTGAGGACACGAGCCAACTCAACGACGAGATGATGGGCGAATATATGCTGGGCATCAAGCGCCAGAGCGACGAGGAAATCGGGAGGGTGTGTCATGAAAGATAGGAGAATGTTAGGCTTCGAGTTGGTACGCGGAGCCGCAGCCATTCTGCTTGCGCTTGGCGTAGGCACGATATTCATCTTTTTGAGTTCCGATGAGCCGTTTACCGCGCTGCGATATCTGCTGATCGGGCCGCTGGTCTCCATCAAGGGCGGATTGGCTAGCTTTAATACGCAGGGGCTCTATACGATCCTCGCTGCGATGATCCCGACGATCTTCACGGGTCTCGCCGTCTGCGTGATGTTCTCAAGCAATCAGTTTAACCTCGCCGGCGAAGGCATCGTCATGGCGGGCGGGTTTGTCGCCGCACTTGCGGGCATCTACATCCACATGAACACCGGCTGGCATGCGGTCATCTGCATCCTGATCGCGGCGGTGCTCGGCGGCTTGATCATGCTAATCCCCGCCCTGCTAAAGGTCAAGCTGGGTGCGAGTGAGATGGTCACGAGTCTCATGCTCAACTATGTTTGCATGTACATCGTGCTGCATTTCCTCAACTATAATTTTGCTGACCGCAGCAAGGGTTCCACGCAGACCTATGCCTTTGCGGATACCGCAAGAATCAACTCACTGGTTCCGGGCGGCAGTAAGCTCACGTGGGGATTTGTGATCGCTCTCGTGTTCGTGGTGATCATTGCGCTGTTTATGTATCGCACCCGTTGGGGCTATGCCATTCGCATGATCGGCATCAACCAGGCGTTTTCGAAATACTCCGGCATGAAGGTTGGCGGCACGATCGTGCTCGCTCAAGTGATCGGCGGCATGCTCTCCGGCATCGGCGGTGGCGTTGAGGTGCTGGGACGTTATACCACCTTCCTCTGGAAGGAGCTGCCGGGCTACGGCTGGACGGGCGTGACCATCGCCATCCTCGCGAAAAACAATCCGCTGCTCGTGCCGCTGGCTGCGTTCTTTATCGCATACCTCAACAAGGGCTGTCAGTTGATGGCGACGTATTGCGATGTGCCGAGTGAAATGATCGACATCATTCAGGCTGCGATCTTCCTCTTCTTCGCCGCGGAGCAGTTCCTCAGCGGATATCGCCAGAAGATCGTGGTCAAAAACACGCAGGCGGATCTTGCGAAAGTCGCCGCCCATCTCGAAGGGGGTGCCGAATAATGTGGGGACAACTGCTTGACACCATCCTCAAGACGGAGTTTCTCTTCTCCGTCATTCGCATCACAGCGCCGATTCTGTTTGCGGCACTCGGCGCGGTCATTGCCGAAAAAGCGGGCGTGACCAACATCGGTTTGGAAGGTATCATGATGATCTCCGCGCTGTTTGGCGTGCTGTTCAGCTACTGGACGCAGAGCTGGCTCGTCGGCGTGATCGGCGCAATGCTCATCGGTGTGCTGCTGGGGCTATTGATGGGCTTCTTCGCGCTCAAGCTCAAGACGGATATCATCCTCGCCGGTATCGCGGTCAACATGATGGGCGCTGGTGGAACGATCTTCCTTCTGTACATGTTCACCGGCATGCGCGGCAACACCGGCGCACTGGTGAGCCCGAATATCCTGATTCCGACTCTCAACATTCCGCTGATCAAGGATATCCCGATTCTGGGCGACATCCTCAGCGGACACGCGGTGCTGACCTATGTCGCGTTCCTGGTGGTCTGGCTGTTCTGGCTGCTGCTATATCGCACGCCGCTGGGCCTCAACATCCGCGCGGTGGGAGAGAACGCAAACGCGGCCTCCAGCGTCGGCGTCAGTGTGCTCAAGATCAAATATATCGCGCTCGGACTCTCCGGCGCGCTCGCGGGCCTGGGCGGTGCGTTTATGTCCATGTATTATTCGCAGGGCTGGAACAGCGGCATGGTCGCCGGTCGCGGATTTATCGCGCTTGCGGCGCAGGCAATGGGTCGCGGCGAGCCCGTCGGCGCGATGCTGAGCTCGTTGCTCTTCGGTCTTGCGCAAGCGCTGCGCACCAAGGTCAGCGGATTGCAGGGCGTCTCGAGTTACTTGGTATCTCTGATACCATACGTGGTAACGATCCTCGGCCTCGTCATCTATGCGGCGAGCACGATCAAGCGCGTGAAGAAAATCAAAGCCGCGCATCCTGAGGTAAAGGCATGACAAATCAAGCGATCAAGAAGATACCAGTGATACTGGATGGCGATCCGGGGCACGACGACGCGATTGCGTGGGTACTTGCAACCGCAAGCCCCTTGCTCGACATCAAGGCCGTCACCTCGGTTTGCGGCAATCAGACGATTCAGAAGACGACCTATAATGCGGGCCGCATCATGACGCTGGTGGGGCTCAACGTTCCGCTCGCGATGGGGCGGGTCAAGCCTCTCGTTGCGGACGCGATTATCGCACCTACCGTGCATGGTAACTCCGGCCTCGACGGCCCCGCCTTGCCGGAACCCGCAAATAAGCCGGTGGACATCGACGCCTGCACAATGATGGCGCAGGTGTTGGAAACGAGTGAGGAGCCGGTCGTGCTGATTCCGACGGGACCGCTCACCAATGTCGCAACACTGTTACTGCTGTATCCGCATCTCAAGCCGAAGATTCGCCATATCTACCTGATGGGTGGCGGTATCGACTTTGGCAACTGGACGCCCGCCGCGGAATTCAATATCCTCGTCGATCCGGAAGCGGCAGACGTGGTATTTCGTAGTGGACTTCCGATCACGATGGCGGGGCTGGATGTCACCGAAAAAGCGCTCGTCTTCCCCGAGGACTTCGAGCGCATTCGCGCGGTGGGTAACCCCGTGGCGAAGGTTGTTGCCGAATGGCTCGACTTCTTCTACGGCTTCCATCGCAGCATCGGCTATCCCGGTGCACCCGTGCATGACGCGGTCGCGGTCGCGGCGCTGATCAAGCCCGAGATCATGACGATGGTGGACATGTATGTGGAAATCGAGCTTACTGGCGACTATTGCCGCGGCACGACGGTGGGCGATAAGCTCGGCGTGCTCGGAAAGCCTGCCAACGCGCGCGTGATCATGGGCATCGACCGGCTGGCGTTTGTCGATTTGCTCGTGGAAGCGGCGCAGCATTATGGAAAGGAGGCGTAAGCGTATGAACAAGTACCCGATGCTGCTGGACTGCGACACGGGCGTGGACGACGCCGCAGCCATCCTGTTGACCAAGTATCTCAACACGCTGGAGCTCAAGGCGGTGACCACCGTCGCGGGCAACGTGGAGGTGGAGCACACCACCCGCAATACGCTTCAGGTGCTGGAGCTTGCGGGCATGGAGCACATCCCCGTCTACCGCGGCGCGGAGAAACCGCTTCTGTGTGAAGCCGTCACCGCGCACCATGTGCACGGGCAAAACGGACTCAACGACATGATTCTCCCGCAACCCAAGCGCAAGCCGGAAGCGATACCCGCGTGGGACGCGATCTACGAATACGCAAAGAAGTATCAAGGCGAGCTGGTTGTCATCGCGATAGGGCCCTTGACCAACCTCGCGCTCGCCATCGCGAAGTATAAAGAACTGCCGAAGCTCCTCAAGCGGATCGTGATCATGGGCGGCGCCGCCGTCGGCGGAAACGTGACTCCATCTGCCGAGTTTAACGTTTACGCCGATCCCGAGGCCGCCGACATGGTGTTTACCTGCGGTGCTCCTGTGTATATGTGCGGGTTGGACGTCACCATGCGCGCGTATCTCACCGCAGAAGAGCTGGACGAGATCGCATCTCTTGGTTCCAAGCAGGCCGTGTTCACGCGGGACGTGATGCAGGGAATCCTGAAATTCTACCGCACCTACAAGCTTGGCGGCGTAGCGTTTCACGATCCCGTGACGGTGCTGTATGCGGACGATGACTCCTATTTTCAAACCGACTTTGCGGGTGTGCGCGTGGAGACAAAGGGAAAGCTCACGCGCGGAAAGACCGTCACCGACCTCTACAGCGATAAGCAGATGGAGCACAACGCCTATGTGGTGACCAATCTGGATCGCGAAGTCTTCAAGCAACGCGTGTTTGAGATCATGGCAAAGTACGGGAAATGATGAAAAAGAGGCTGTCCGGAAAGCAATGTTCGCTTCTGGACAGCCTCCAAAATTAACACGAGCTCAGCGGGCGGATGATATACGCCCCTACATACCCTCTTGCGGAGTAGCCCGTAATTCGAAGCCTTTTGATTCGATTTTAACCTAGATTTTCCGGTTCACGTGTAGGGGCGGATATCATCCGCCCGCGTCATCTATCGTTGCCGATGCGCACAAAGGCGTCCAGCGCCGTGAGAATTTCGTGCTCCTCGCCTTGCATGGCGGCGCTTTCGCCGTCCACATAGCTTCCGATGGCGTCCAACGTATCCTCTTCAAAGGCGACTACGTTGTTGAGAATGCTCATGGTGCGGATGCCGCGCAGGTGTCCGATCGTGTAGAGCGCGGCGGTCTCCATGTCCGCGCCGAGCACACCACGCTTGGACCAGTACGCGTCGATCTCCTCTTCGCGGTCGGTATAAAAGCTGTCGTGGCTGCGCGCGATACCCGTATGAAACCGGTACTCCCGCGCCTTCGCCGCGCTGACGCAGGCAAAGAGCAGCGCGCTATCCGGCACGGCGGGAAAGATCGGGTCGATATAGGTCTTGCTTGCGCCGTCGTCACGTACCGCGCCGGAGACCAGAATCAGATCGCCGATTCTCACCTGCGGTTGCAGCGCCCCACAGCTGCCGATGCGGATCATGTTCTTGACACCGAGGTTTTTGAGCTCCTCCACGGCGATGCCGGTGGAAGCACCGCCGATGCCCGTGGACACCGCGAGCACGTGAATGCCCCGGTAGCTGCCAACCAAGCTGCGGTATTCGCGATTGTAGGCGAACGCCTCGACATCGGTGAGAAACGCCTGGATGCGATCTAACCGTGCAGGATCGCCCGGTAGCAGGGCGCAGACGGCGCCGTGGTTTTGATCCAACCGGATATGGGGTTGTAATTGCGGCATATCATTTCGCTCCTTATATTCGGAAAGTATTGCATTGGAAATCAATTAATTCTAACATAAGCAGGATAGAAACGAAACGGAGGCACTCACTTTGGCCAGAATCCTCAACTTTGGTTCGCTCAATCTCGATCAGGTCTATCGCGTGGACGCGTTTGTACAGCCCGGCGAGACAAAGTCCAGCCTTTCTCTGGAGACTCACTGCGGCGGCAAAGGCTTAAATCAGTCCATCGCCGCTTCCCGCGCGGGCGCGGAGGTTTGGCACGCGGGCTTGATCGGCTGCGACGGAGACATGCTCTATGAGAAGCTACTTGAAAACGGCGTCAACTGCTCGCTGTTGGAGCATTCCGGCGCGGTCTCCGGCCACGCGATCATTCAGGTGGACAACCATGGCCAGAACTGCATCCTGCTCTACGGCGGCACCAATCAGGCGCTGACGGAGGAGGCCATCGACCGCGCGCTTGCGGCGTTTGGCAGCGAGGGGCTTGTTCTGGTGCAGAACGAGACCAATCTGGTCGGCACGATCATCGAGAAGGCGCACCAGAAGGGGCTTCAGGTCGCGATCAACGCCTCTCCGATGGACGAGAAGATATTATCCTATCCGCTGGAGCTGGTCGATTGGCTGGTCGTCAACGAACTTGAAGGTGCCGCCATTGCAAACTGTGCGTTGGAGGTTGATATACTACCGAAGCTGAAGCAGCTCTATCCGAAGATGAACGTACTGCTCACGCTCGGAAAGCGCGGCGCGATCTGCATTCGCGGTGAGGAGCAGGCGAAGACTGGCATCTACTCCGTCAAGGTGGTGGACACCACGGCGGCGGGTGATACCTTCCTCGGCTACTTCCTCACGCAAGCACTGGATCAAAAGAGCCTTACGGATGCGCTTTCGCTCGCGACCGCGGCGTCCTCACTTTGCGTGCAGGTGATGGGGGCTTCCGACTCGGTACCGCTTCGCAAGGACGTGGAACAGGCGGTTCTGGGCGGCACGCTCGGCAAACTTGGCGAATGGGGTGGCTGGCGATGACGCAAGCACTGTATATCGACTGCTGCATTCGCGGCGAGCAGAGCCGGACGAAAAAGCTCGCGGAGGCGTTCCTCGCGGCATACGGCGTACAGGAGGATGTTTCGATCGACCGCCTGACGTTGATGGACGAACCGATGATTCCGTTTTCCAACGGGTTCTTCTGGCAGCGCGAGCAGCTTCTGGAGCGCGGCGCGCTCGATCACCCGCGCTTTCGCTATGCGCATCAGTTTCAGGAGGCGGAGAGGATCATCATCGCCGCTCCGTTTTGGGACTTAAGCTTTCCTGCGCTGTTGAAGGTCTACATCGAAAACCTCTGCGTGCAGGGAATCACGTTTGACTGCAATGCAACAGGCGGTTGCTTTGGCGTTTGCCGCGCACAGAAGATGCTGTTTTTGACCACGCGCGGCGGCCCCATGGAAGGCAGCCCGATGGACAACGGCACGAAATATTTAGGCGATATGGCGAAGTTCTTCGGTATCCCGCAGTTTGCGCACATCGCGGCGGACGGCCTCGATATGGGGCTGGAACCGGTGGAGGCTATTTTGGGCCGCGCGATTGTGCGCGCGCAGGAGATTGCGCAAACGTTCTAGCCGAATCATAAAGGAGCGAACATGAAAGCAGTCATATACGAAAAAAAAGGCACGGTGCGGCTCGTGGAGAAGCCCATGCCGAAGATCATAGAGCCGAGAGACGCGATCGTGAAGGTCATGCGCGCCTCGATCTGCTCGAGCGACCTGCACATTCGAAACGGTGGGGTGCCGCGCGCGAAAGAGGGCGTAGTGCTTGGGCATGAGTTCGCGGGCGAGATCGTCGAGACCGGGTCCGGCGTGAAGAAATTCGCGGTCGGCGACCGGGTCGCGGTCAACGTAGAGAGCTTCTGCGGCGAGTGTTTTTATTGCCGCAGGGGATATGTCAACAACTGCGTCGAGGGCGGTTGGGAGCTCGGCTGCCGCATCGACGGAGGCCAAGCGGAGTATGTCCGCGTGCCGACGGCAGACATGAGCTGCACGCGCATTCCGGAGTCGATCTCCTATGAGCAGGCACTGTTCGTGGGCGACGTGCTGGCGACGGGCTACTGGGCGGCGGGAATCGGCGAGATCCAGCCCGCGGACGTGGTGCTCGTGCTCGGCGCGGGGCCGACGGGACTGACGACGATGATGTCCGCGCGGCTCTTTGGCCCCGCGGTGATCGTAGCCGCGGATGTCAACGACGACAGGCTCACGCTCGCGAAAGAGCGCGGCTTGTGCGATGTGACACTAAACCCCAAGCGCGACGACGTCATCGAGACCGTGCGCGCGCTGACCGATGGGCGCGGCGCGGACGTCGTGTTTGAGGTCGCGGGCGCGAAAAACACATTTGAGCTCGCTTGGCAGGCGGCGCGACCCAACGCGGTCGTGGTCGTCGTCGCGCTTTATGAAGAGGCGCAGACGATTCCGCTGCATCAGATGTACGGCAAGAACCTGACGTTTAAGACCGGCGGCGTGGACGCGAGTAAGTGCTCCGAGATCATGAAACTGATCGAAGCGGGCAGGCTCGACACGAGCCTCATGATCACGCACCGCGCCCCGCTGAATGACATCATGCTGGGCTACGACATCTTCGCAAACCAGAAGGATGGCTGCATCAAGTGGGTGGTTACGCCGTTTGAGCCGGAGAAACCCATTCCGGCAGAACTGTTTTGATAGAATACGAGGAAAGTACGATGTTTGATCCCGAAGTACGTGCCATCGAGGCGGATGTCATTGCCTGGCGCAGGTACCTGCACCAATACCCGGAGGTGTCGTTTGAGGAGATCAACACGACGCGCTGGCTGGAGGAAAAGCTGCGGGAAATCGGCGTGGACGAGATCATTCGGCCGACGAATACCGGGCTGGTTGCGCGCATCTTCGGCACGAAGGCGGGCAAACCAGCCGTGGTCGCCTTCCGCGCGGATATCGACGCGCTGCCGATGCGGGAGGACAACGACCTGCCCTATTGCTCGACAAACCCCGCCGCCATGCACGCCTGCGGGCACGACGGGCACGCGGCGATGCAGCTCGCGCTCGCGCGGCTCCTGTGCGAACACCGCGAGAGCTTTTGCGGCGAGGCGCGGCTGATCTTTCAGCACGCGGAGGAGCTGCCGCCGGGCGGCGCGATTGAGCTTGTTCGCGCGGGCGCGCTTTCGGGCGCAGAGGCGGTGCTGGGGCTGCATCTTTCCAGCAACTTTGACACGGGCATGTTTGCGCTCAAAGAGGGCACTCTAACCAGCAATGTCGATCGCTTTACCATCACCGCGACCGGACGCGGTGGGCACTGCGCTTTTCCGGAGCAGTGCGCGGATCCGCTGCTCGCCGCAAGCGAGATCGTGATCGCGCTGCAAAGCATCGTATCAAGGCGCATTCCGGCGAATGAACCCGCGGTGGTCTCCGTTTGCGAGTTTCATGCGGGAACTGCTTACAACATCATCCCCAATGAAGCGACGCTCAATGCCTCCGTGCGTTCCTTTGGCGAAGATACACGGCAGCTGATCGAGCGCGAGGCGAAAAAGATTTGCGAAAATGTCGCTGCGGCGCACGATTGCACCGCTCAACTCGACTGGTTTCCCGGCTATCCCAGTGTGGTAAACGATCCAAAGCTCACGTTGCAAGCTCAGCGGGTGATCGCCGCGCGCTTTGGTGAAACGCAGATGCAGCAGATCGGCGTGATCATGCCGGGGGAAGATTTCTCCTATATGCTGGACGGCCGTCCTGGCTTTTTCGTAGAGCTCGGCACACGTAACGCAGCCCTGCACGCGGACGCGCCGCACCACAACCCGCGCTACCGGATGGATGAAGCGGCGCTCTTATATGGCGTGCAGTATGCATACGACTTTACCCGCGCACTGCTGGACGGAACGCGCAAATTCTGGGAGAGCAACACATGAAGCTGACGGTCTTGATGGACAACCACACGTATATCGACCGCTATTACCTCGGAGAACCCGCGGTCTGCTATCTCATCGAGGACGGGGATCGCGTGATCCTGCTCGACACGGGATATTCGGATGCGGCGCTCATCAACGCCGGGCGGATAGGGATTGATCTCAATCGCGTGACGGATATCGTGCTCTCTCACGGGCACAACGACCACACGGGCGGGATGACCGCGTTTTTCGAGCACTTCTCGCAACCGATTCGCCTCTATGCGCACCCGGCGGCATTGCTGCCCAAGCGGGTGGAGGGAGAGCTGGTCGGTTCACCGTATGCGCTATCCGAGTTGCCGGCGCAGGTGCAGGCGCGGCTTGTAAGCAAGCCATGCGCCATCAGCGAGCACGTGACCGTTCTGGGTGAGATTCCGCGCGTGTATGCGTTTGAACACAACCGCGCGATTGGAGAAGTCTCCTCTGCGTGCGGTTGCTGCTGGGAAGAGGACACGCTTTTGGACGACACGAGTCTCGCGCTGTCGCTGCCGGATGGCGTGTTTGTGGTCACGGGCTGCGCGCATGCGGGCGTTTGCAATACGGTTTCGTATGCAAAGCAAGTGAGCGGGCAGACGCGTGTGCCGGGCGTTCTCGGCGGGTTCCATCTGTTTGAAACGGGCGAAGCTTTGACCAGCACCATTTCAACGCTGCAAGCGCTCGGCGTGGAGCGGGTATACCCCGCGCACTGCACGAGCCTCGCGGTCAAGAGCACGTTTTTCGCCGCGATGGAGACCGTTGAGGTCGGCGTCGGGCTGACGCTGGAGTGGCCGTGATGGCGGTAGAATCACCGATCTTTCTCGTCGTCGTTCACAAAAATTGAAATCATTTGGAAAAGGTTGTAACTCTTTCGTCTTTTTCCTGTACACTACTTGAAAAGATGGCCAAAATCAATATACGGTCCATAGGAATCATTTCGGGTTTGATTGCGCTGTATGACTACATGCGCTTATGCATTTTGGGAGGGTATCATGAAGAGAAGAACCGTGCGCATTACACCACTTGGGTATATTGTGTTGATCATCATCATCCTTGTGATGGTGGTGAGCATCTATTTCATCGTTTGGTCGATGCGTAATGCCGGCAAAGAACAGCCGCAAGGGAACCTCAACAGTAACTCTGTCCAGACGACAACACCGACCCCGTCCCTCGCGCCGGTGAGCGCGGCAACCGCGGCGCCAACCACGCCGCCAGCCACCACCGCTGCCACGACAACCGCGCCGACCACCACGACGACCGTGACGCCCAAGCAGGACGACACACCCGAACCCGCGGTGAAAACACCGACCGCAGCGCAGATTGCCGCGGCCGTAGACGGAACGCTCAACTCCAGCGGCGTCGTGCTCCGTGCAGGCCCCGCAAAGACATATACCATCCTCGGCAAATATTCCTCCGGCACGCAGCTGAAGGTGTATGAAGCGGAAGGGGATTTCTATTACGTCCGCGTCGTCAAGGAAAACCTCGTTGGCTATATCTGGGCTGATTTTGTCGACAAGGCGGGAATTGTGCCCGGCGAGAACGCAACACCCACGCCCAAGGCCATCGCGGGAACCATCCCCGGCACCGTGAGTGCGAGCAAGCTGGCGCTGCGCAGTGTGCCGAGCACGACCGACAACACGCCCATCGGCGAAGTCGTCAAGGGTGACGAGGTGCTCATCTACTTCAAGACGGGCGACTTCTACTACATTCAGGTGGTTGCCACCAATGTGAAGTGCTATGCCGCCGCGAAGTATATCACCGCGAGCACAGCTGTTCCGACCGGAACGCCGGTACCGGTAAAATAAACGGATTGCAAACAAAAGACTGCCTGATGAGGGCAGTCTTCTTTGTGTTATAAAAAACGTTTATGAATTGTATAGCGAAAACAACAACTTTTCGGTAGAATGAAACAGGAATACAGATAGCCTTGTCATCAAAAGCAGATAAGAGCATGGGTATCTCGTATGAAGAAAACACAGATACACTTTTCGGGCGATCACGGATCAGCACTTAGCAGAAGAGAATGAGGATTCTTGCACGCTTGATAGGGATGCGCTTAGGACGGTCTCCATCCCCGCATTTGAACGAATTCGGGTATATAACAAGCTCTGGTCAACGAGGGTTAGCCATAGGGTGATTTGCCAGTGACTACCGTATCACTTTCTTATGCATTAACCAATTCAAATTCGTTCCAGTTTTGATTGTATCTTACTCGAAATCCAGTGAACGAGAACTGCACTCACAATAATAATCGCAAGGATGATCAATACATTGACCGTAGCACTCTGCGTCAGCGCCATGAGAGAGAACGGGCCCAAAATGATAATCTGATGAACCAAATAGACGTCGTAGGAAAGTTTGTCGGAAGAGTTGCCTATCGCTTGTATCGCGCGAGGATAGCCGCTCCTAAATATGCGATTGATCACCACTTTGAAGATCAAAAACAATGCAATGCCAAGCGTTACATGGGCGTAGTCGCGAAATCTTGTATAGAGAAAGCCAAAGAAGCCGGGCAATCCAACCTTGAAAACATTATCCTGCAGGATCAGAATACTATTGAAGATCACAGCAACGAGAATAAAAAAGATGGAAGCAACTTGATAGGTGGTCTTTCGATTCTCATTTTCCGAGACTCGCCCGAAAAAGAAGCCAATCACATAACAGACGACCAAAGACGAATTGAAGTAATTCAGGAAGGTTTCCGTCAATAATTGTGTGACAATCAAGAGAACGATGGTTTTAAGCACGATATTTTTATCGCCGATACGATCAAAGAATCGGATGAGAAACGGTGTGAACAGGTAAGTAAGTAAGCAATATGGGATATACCATAGATGCTTGCCGCCGCTAATGGTGCCGTATGTGAGGAGCGCTTCGAATGCTTTTGTGTAGGAGATGTTTTCTCGAGAAAAGAGGAATAGTGCGATGATGACCGGAATGATTACAAGATAATAATCGACAAGTATTTTACGAAACTGCCTTCTGACAAAGATGAAATCGTTTTCGATTGATTTTTTCTTGCCATAGAGGAAGCCTGACATAAAGAGAAACATTTGAACGCCAACATTAAACCACCACGTAAGCGGGCTATCAAAGTATTGCATGAAATGACAAGCAACAATAAAGATGGTTGCAATGAGTCGTATCAGGCTGATGGAATAATCACGAGTACCGTTGTCGCTCATTTAGTCACCCCATATTGATCTGTCCAATTTGTTTGGTTCGGTGCGATTTGAAGAATGCTGGGCTTGTTTACGAGATAAAGGTTACGGTTGGAAAAACAAGCGACTGAACGCCGAAAACTTGTCACTGAATCTGATTGTAGATGGGAAACCGTCTCTTCGTCAATAGTTGCGCTTGAAAGATGGTATGAAATGCGATTTCACTTAAGCGTGTCAAATGCGTGTTACAGAACGCGGCATTCCGAATCGATTTATCAATCATGTGAACATCCATCTGACACAAATAAAAAGCAAATAGGAAACATGCATGAGCAATAAACTCTATTATCGGGATAAGCAACTTTGGCAACTGACTCGAAACATTGCTATAGTGTTTCTGTTGGTAGGTATCATATTCTATGCAATGTTTGCTGTTTTTCCAGAACCCGATTATGAAGACTTCAAGCAAGATACAATTTTGATCCGGTCTTTGATCTACATAGAGGGCAGTCGCTATTCTAGTAGTTATTATGTGATAGTCTCGGAACACGGTATAGAATTTAATGTGTCCGGAGATTATGATACGGTTGAGTTAAAAACTTATGCAAAAGTTGGTGCTGAAGCTGATATTAAATACTATTTTGGTAAGCTTTTTCGCCATAATTATTTGAAGGAACTTACTATCAAAGGTAAAACTCTTGTCAGATATGAAGATAATAGAAGATCGACCATGCTGATCGTTGCGATCCTTGCGGTGGGCATAGAACTGATAGGCGGGGGATTTCTCTGGCTGGGGATAACTAGTCGCATTTCAAGCCACTATAATAAACAAAAAACGTTAGAGTTGAAAGAGAGAGCGAGGATGAAAAAATGAAGAAGGCCGCTCCATTTCTCCTAGCTTTGATTTTTCTCTTTGTGGGTTGTTCAAGTTCGCAATCGTTGCAAGCGGAAGAGACGATTGCTTCTTCAGGGAATATATCAGCAGAGAAACAGAAAGAGTTTAAGGTCATTCATGCTCCTTTTGAAGATTGGATGAAATATAAACCTGCTGGAGATGGAATATACTCTGACCTCGTGGCAACAGAAACATGTGCCCTTGCAATTGCGAATGCAATTATTGGAACAAATTTGACCGATGATGAAACATGCACGTATCCCGATGTACGGATTTGGGAAGATGTCGAGGAAGGTGTTTGGGTGATTAGCTACTACCCGCAGAGCACTGATCCGGATTTCGAGATAGCCGGAGGTGATATCCATATCGTGATTCGAAAACACGATGGACAAGTTGCCAGCTATTGGGGTGGCGAGTAGCTTATGATGTTTATTCAGTTGAACGCTTCATGATTTGGGGAAAAAATAGTGAAATTGTTTGCTTTACTTTGCACGCTGCTCCTCTTCATTTGCCCGCTTTTGCAGGACAACAATAGCAGCGCGCTCGCCAATTTAGGTATTGCCGCGCGGGTTGTCGGCAAAGAGGAACGCGATCAGATTGTGGAGGCGATGGAGATCACACGTTCGTCAGAGCGATTTGACACGGGCAACATCCATAGCCTTGCAATGGATTCAACTGATCCGGAGTACTTCTATGTCGGGTTTGAAGATGACATCACAAACGGAACCTATGTGGAGTGTTTTTCGTTTGACGAGACATATCAGTATACGATTTCATTCAAAACTTATGGATCATATGATATCTTTTGTTCGCACGGCATGGTGTTTCTCTACTTTGTCCGAGGAGATTGGGTTCTCGCCTTTGACAAAAACGGCAACATTAAAGAAGGATATGAGCTGAACAGTGATCACTCAGCCTTGAATGATGAAGTGCTGGAAAGCCTCTGCAATCAAACAAAATACGAAGTTGACGGTAAAACCTTTGAGGTTGGCAACAACTCTCCAGTTCCCAACGCTTTTCTTTCGCCATACTCCTATTTGAAAGTGACGGAACAAGACGGAACAAGTCACTACCTCTATCAAACGAGCGAGAATCCTTATTGGGCGTTTATTGCGCTATTCGGTTCTGTGTTTGTCATTGTATTGATTATGTTGCTGAAGCAAAAAGAGAAGACAAGCGATAACGAACGCTGAAACGCAGTGATTGAACATCTAAGTCGTTCGAGTTTTGGGAATAACAAAAGAGGGCGCTTTCGCGCCCTCTTTCCAACTCTCGTTGACTCTTACTTTGCTTTGGTCGCGATCTCTTCCAGCAGCTTTGCGCGGAAGTCCGCGAGGGTCATGGTGCCGAGGTCGCCGTCTTTGCGAGAGCGCACCGCGACCAGACCTTGTTCAATCTCCTTGTCGCCGATGACGAGCATATACGGAATCTTTTGCATCTGCGCCTCGCGGATCTTGAAGCCGATCTTCTCGTTGCGAAGGTCGGTCTCGACGCGGACACCGTACTGCTCCAGCGATTTTTGGATTTCGACAGAGGCATCCGCCGTGCGGTCGGTGATCGGCAGAACCTTCACCTGCACCGGCGCCATCCACGTCGGCAGCGCGCCCGCGTATTTCTCGATCAACAGCGCGAGAGTGCGCTCGTAGCAACCGATCGACGTGCGGTGGATGACAACTGGGTACTTT
>JBDKRF010000465.1:0-4741 GCA_039683525.1 Clostridiaceae bacterium | reverse complement strand
CTACGGGCTCACGATGCGCCGCGTGCTGCCGCTGTGGCTGATGATCTACTTCGCGTTTCTCGCGGTTGTCGGCGCGGTTCGCGTCTACCACGAAAAGACGCCGTTCCTGCGCATTGGCGCGTTCGCGCTGGCGTATTGGTTCGCAGCGTTCATCTGCATCGACTGGAACACGGTGATGCATACTTTTAACCTCGCGAACGGTTTCGGCGGATAAGAAAAGAGCTTCTACATGAGAAGCTCAATAAAACATTCTTTTGCCTCCTTTTCTCTTAAGAAAAGGAGGTTTTGTTGATCTCCAGCGCCTTTGCGTATGCCTCTTTCTTCGGTACGCCGCAGGCGGTTGCCGCCTCGGCGGCGGCATCGCGGACGGAGAGGCCGGAGGAGAGCAGGCTTTGAAGCAAGGCTTCCAGATCAGGCGTATTTGCGGCATTTTCCGCAGCGCGGCAACGCACGCAGAGTACGCACTCCCCGCGCGGGGCGTCGCTTTCATAGCGCGCGGCAAGTTCGCTGAGCGTTCCGCGAACGGTCTCCTCGTGCAGCTTGGTGAGCTCCCGCAGCAGCGCCGCGTCGAGGTCGCCGAGGCCCGCGAGCAGCGCGGTTACGGTTGCGTGGACACGGTTCGGACTCTCATAAAAGATGACGGTATGGTCGAGGCGCTTCATCTGCTCGATGAGCTGTTTTTGCGCCTTGGTTTCGCGCGGGAAAAAACCGAAAAACGTGAACGGCATCGCGGGCAGCCCGCTCATCACCGCCGCCATCAGCACGGCGGAAGCGCCCGGCAGCACGCTGTACGGCAAATCGTTTGCGATACAGGCCGAGATCAACGCTTCACCCGGGTCGGAAACGCCCGGCATGCCAGCGTCGGAAACATACACCACCGTTTCACCCGCCTGCAAGCGGGTGACGACTTCCTCGGCGCGCTGGCGCTCGTTTTCACGATAGCAGCTCACAAGCTGTTTCTTGACGCCGATGTGGTTGAGTAGCGTTAGCGTCCTTCGCGTGTCCTCGCAATAGACGACGTCGCAGGTTGTGAGTGCCTCGCGTACACGCGGGGTGAGGTCGCCCAGGTTGCCGATCGGGGTGGCGCAAAGCAATAACATAGGCGTCACCGTACCGTCCGCAGGTTTTCACCCGTGAGGTGTAGCACCTGCGTGGTATTTTTATCGCAAAGCCTACTCATGAAGCGGTCGTCATAGCGCGTTTGCAGTTGCGAGAGCGTCAGGTTTGTGCTGCAAACCGTGGCGAGCCCAGCGAGCGTTCGCTCATTGATCACGGCAAACAACCACTCAAAGGATACGTTGGGAATGACCGGCTCACTGCCGAGATCGTCCAGCACCAGGAGCGGTACGCTCTGGTAGCGTGCAGCGTGCTGCGTTTGCTCCCGAATATCTTTTAAGACGTTCTGGATAAACGCGTACGCCGTGACCCGCTCGGCGTCGATTCCGCGGGAGAGCGCGTCGTAAGCAACCGCGTTGCCAAGAAAGGACTTTCCCAGCCCCGGCATGCCGAACAGCAGGATATTGGGCTTTTCCGGGTTGGGCAGTGCGGATGCAAACTGTTCGCAGATGAGCTTTGCGTTGATCGTCCGCTTCTTTTGCTCTTGTGAGGGAAAAAGATCAGTCGAAAAGTTGGCGAAGGTTTCGCGCACGTTGATTCCGTCGGAGCCGCGCAGCGCTTCCCGCTTCATCAGACGGCAGGAGCAGGGTTTGTTCGTGCCGCCGATATAACCGGTGTCGTTGCAGAGCTTGCAGCGCACATGCAGTTCCAGCGCGTCCTGCGGCAGTCCGATGGAGGCAAGCAATCGCCTTTCTTCCTCACCAAGCGCGAGGAGCCGCGCCTTGCTCTCCTCAGGAGAGATGCGGCGTTTTCCCAGATCTACAAAGAGCCGGGAGCGCTCAATGTCCAACGCCTGAAGACGGGGTGCGCGTGCGTAAGCTTCGCGTAGGCGGGATTCTCTCGCCACGCGTTCTTCCGCGCGGATGCGCGCATATAGATTGTCCAACTGGTCGTTGATCATGTGTGTTGACTCATCCAATCCAGAATATGGTTGCTATTCGATGTCCTGATCCAGATCGACCAGCAGGTGTTCCAGCTGTTCGTCGGTCAGGTTGTGTTGCTCGGTTCTCGGGCGCTGCGGCTTTGCGGGGAATGCCTGCGTCCGCGTCTCCATCTTTGCACGCGCGGCCTCGATGGTGTTGATGCCTGCGTCGTGCCAGTCGTTCCAGAGCTTCTTCATCATACCGAACGGCTCGTTTGCGCCACGGCACTGCTCGGCGCCAAAGAGCAGCAGTTCGCGCGGCATCGCATAATCCCGCAGATACATGCTGATCTGCGCGCGCTGGGTGCGCGTGGCGGGCTCCAGCTTTCCCGCGCGCTCGAAGACGAGGCGCGCAAACACCTGCTCCTCGGCGGTCTTTGCGTCCGCACGCTCGATCTCTGGCTGACTCGTCTGCCCTTCTTTGCGCAGGCCATCGAGCAGCTCGTCGAGATAGACGAAGTTCGGCGTACCGCTGACGGCAAGCTTGGGCAGCGCCGCGAGAATTGCCTCCGGCGTAAAGCGCCACTCCGTGATCCACTTGTCATAAAACGCGGTCTCGGCCTTGGTCGGTTTGCGTTGCTTGTTCCATTGCCGGAGAATCTCGCTTGCGCCGTGTTTCTTCAGCTCATATTTGGCGAGATACGCGCGTGCGGCATCCCGCGTCCAAATGCCTGCTTCGGACCAGGTGCGTGCAACGGCGTCGATGTAGTTGACCGATACCCTGCGCCCCTTTTGATCCATGCAGTGAGAGACGAGCTCCAGAACCGCTTCCTCGTCGAGACCGTACACCTCGATCCAGTCGTAGACATGTTTGAGCTCGCGAAAGTCAAATTGCCGTGGCGTGATGAGCGAACCCAGCGCGGAGACGAGATTGGCATACTTGCCCGGCACGACGCCGCCCGCGTCCGTTGGCTCGATGTCGAGATATTCTACCGTTAGCGGGGCTTCGCCGCGAATGCGAACCAGACCCTGCTCTTGCCAATAGACATACGCATCGGTCACCGCAGAATCGGATAGCCCCAGTGCGTCGCCAACGGAGGTTTCCGCGCCGGCGCCGGCATAGCAGAGCATCAGCCCGTAGAGATACACACGCACACAAAGCTCGCTTGCGTGCGGCAGATAATCCAGAATAAACCGGTTGTCCACGGGCGTAAAGTTTCTGCGCACCGTGTCGAGGGAAAAGCGAACGATCATAATGACTAATTATCTTTCCGGCGCATCGCGCCAATAAAGCTATGACAGATTCAACGTGATGGATGAGAGTATGCGGCTAAACCAGGTATAGCCGAGATCGACCGCGGGCAGGTACCCCAGTCCCATGAGCAGGCCTACCAGAAGCCAAAGTAGGAACAGATCAATCAAAACGAGCAGAATCTTCCAGATGATAGCGGGTTGTTTTACCGCGACCTTTTTCGGTTTGCGCAGGAAGAGCCCTTTGCGCGGCCTGCGGAAGGCACGATCCCGCTCCAGAGACGGCAGGTTGAGCACAAGGTCTGCGTCGTTTGCAAAAACGCGCGCGGAGAATTGCTCCGGCTCGACATCGTCCGGCGGGCCATCGATCTCCTCCAGCAGATTCGTTTTTCCGTTGAGTAAACGAAGCATGTAGATCTCGTGGTCGGCAATTTCACGGATGCGAACGGGAATATCAAAATCTTCCGTTCTGGTGAGAATCTCTTCATACAGCGTCAGAAAAGTTTGCTTGACCGCGCTTTTTGCGAGCGGTTCGGAAGAGAGCGCATTGTGTGCCACGGTGTAAACTCCGCGCCCATATTCCTGGTAGATCGCGAGGAATGCCTCCCGGTCACCAAAATGAATACGGTTTTGCAGATCGTTAGTAATCATGCGCCTGTTCCCCTAGCCGTTACCTGTTTCGTTTACCGCGTCAAACATAACTATTATTGTATCATGGCACGGATAAAAAGCAAATACAAGCCCCGCAAAACGTCGTGCAGGGCAGTCCGCTAAAACGTTGTGTGACTTTATCATTTGACAGTTTTCGAATCGCATGATTAAAGTAGTAGTAACGTATATCAATAATAAAATCAATAGTATTGCAAGGCTTTGTCGAGGCGATTCTGCGATCGGGAATCATACCGGACAGGACGGAAGAAGGATGCAACACCGGCGCAGAACCCAGATAAAAACGTCAAACAGTTGCGAGAATGTTGATAAATAGCGCGTATGATTGAGATAATGATCCGTTTATGTTTGGCGAATTGCCGAACAATGGAAATGACTTAGAAAATTGCACAATCACGCGAGGCAGAGCGGAAACAAAGTCATTACTATTGACTGTACGGAAAACGCGCAATGATATTAACTTTTGAATTGTGCAAACGCAATCAAGGGCTTCATGGAGGAATGTATATGGACTATCAACTGGATCTACAACAAGCCAACGGCTTTGATCTGCTCGACTGGTTTTCGTCAGGCGCGCAGGAAGTAGCCGCGCATAAAAAATATCTCAACGATATCAACGTGTTTCCCGTAGCAGACGGAGACACGGGCACAAACCTCGCAACCACGCTACGCGCGATGGTGGAAAAGCCCGCTCGCGCCCGATCGTTCGCGGGCATGCTGCAGGGCATCTCAAAATCGGGGCTCGAGAGCGCGCGCGGCAACTCCGGCATCATTTTTGCGTCGTTTGTCAACGGTATCGCGCGGGAATGTCAGGCTGCCGAGGCGGTTGACGTCAAGGAGTTC
>JBDKRF010000464.1:0-4438 GCA_039683525.1 Clostridiaceae bacterium | reverse complement strand
ACCATATCTGTTCCTCTCTTCCCGCTCTGAAATGAGAACTATCAAGTGTGCAGCGGTTGTTAGCGATAGCGCATTCCTGCGCCGATCGTCAAGGAATCGTACGCTTTCTTGACCTTGACCCAGTTCTTGTCGCGATCCAGCGCGATTCCGCGGCCGACGCCGGACACAATCCGGCCTACGCCCTTTTCGCGCAGGGTTTCGTCAAGCTCGCGAAGCAACGCGGGCGCGCTGCCCGGCGCAGTTGAGCGGCCGTCGAAGATGATATGCACATATACCTCATCCTGCTCCATGCGTTTGCAGAGGTTTAGCAGCTCCAGCGGATAATCGATAGAACCGTGGGAGGATTTCTTGGTTAAGAGAGCGAGAAGGTGCACAGCCTTGCCGGTTTTCTTTGCCTGCTCCACGGCGGCAATAAACACCGGATTTTCGCCAAAGGAACCGTTCTGCATCGCGTTTTCCAGCCGGACATCGTCCTGCGGCACCATGCGTCCAGCACCGATATTGAGATGCCCCGCTTCCGAGTTGCCCGCTTTTCCGCTCTCGAGGCCAACGGCTTCACCGGAGGCGCGCAGATAGCGCACGGGATAGTCGCGCATCAACGAATCCCAAACCGGCGTTTCCGCAACGACGATCGGGTTATTTTTGTTCGGTTCGCCCATACCCCAGCCGTCGAGGATGATCAAGAGTACCTTACCCGTCTCTTTCGGCGCGAACATCGGTTTTCCCGTCATGTCGGCGGGCTGCGCAACGCCGAGCGCCGCAAGCACGGAAGGAGCAACGTCGCAAAGCGCGCCGTCTGCACGAGCGGGATCAAATGCCACGCGCGGCAGATACGCTGCGGTTCCTTCCGGAGGAACCATCACAAACGCGACAAGGTTCTCTGTGTGCGCAACGTCGGGCTTGCCGTCGGACGTATGCATGCGCTCCAGATTGCCATGATCCGCGGTGATCAGCGTCGTATAGCCTGCGGCTTTCGCCGCGGCCAGCGTTTCACCTAAATATTTATCGACCACACGCGCGGTTTCAACCTTAGCGGCATCGTTACTGGTGTGGCCAATGACGTCGCCGTTGGCGAAGTTCGTCACGATGAAATCATAGCCTGCCGAGATGCCTTCCGCAACACGCGCCGCAACCTGCGGTAAGCTCAGCGCGGGTACGGTGTCAAACGCAACACCCTTGGGCGAGGGAATGCAGACATCGTCTTCGCCGGGGAACGCCGCTCCGGTGCCGCCGTTGAGGAAGAACGTCACGTGGGCGTACTTCTCGCTCTCGGCGCAATGCAGTTGGCGAAGGTTTGCCTGCGCAATCGTCTCTGCCAAAGTACTGCTCACGCGGCTGGGCGCGAACGCGACCGGCAGATAGGTGTATTTTTCGTTGTACATAGTCAAGATCACAAACGAGAGAGGGTCGATCTTTTCCCGCGCAAAGCCCGTAAACGCCGGGTCGGTAAAGGCATCCGTCAGCTCGATCTCGCGCTCACCTCTGCGGCAGCAGAAGATGACGCTGTCTCCGGCCTGAATGGTGCCGATCGGTTCGCCGGAGGCATCTTCCAAGACCAGCGGTTCGAGCGAATAATCGATCTGTCCTGCTTCATAGGCGCGCTCCACGGCCTTTGCCAACGCCTCGCCGCCGAAAGAATCCTGCTGTTTCACAGTTATTCCACGCTCCTTTGTTCCATTGCGCTGAGGTTCATGACCGGGGCTTGCGGGAAGACATCCAGCAGTTGGTCAAACCGCGTGATGATGCCGTCCGGCTGATTCTCACGCGTGAGTTTGAGCTTCTTCGCGTCGGGGTATTCCACCGCGATGGTCGCGCCGAAGTTCGCGGCTTTCGCGCCGATGATATCGCGTTGCAGATTGTCGCCGACGAATACCGACTCTTCCGGTCGCGCGCCGCATTCCTCCAGTGCGAGGAAATAGATCGCCGGATGCGGCTTTCGCAGCATGGTCACGGAAGATTGTTGCACCGTACAGAAATAGGGACGCAACCCGTCCTGATCCAGCCACTCGTCGATTTCCTTCGTGCCGATCAGGTCGCTGATGACGCCGACCTTGTATCCGCGGCGCACCAGTTCCTTAACGGTCTCGATGCCGCCTTTAACGACGACGCGCTCGCCTTTTGCGCGGCGCAGCTCGTAAGTGAGCTCGACCGCGTTTTGCTCCAGCAACTTATGGTCGCACTCCGGCGCGAGCCAGCGCGTCCAGAGCTGCGCTTCCGGCGCTTCGCACATGTATTTCAGTGCCCAGTCGCGGTAGCCGTCATATCGTTGCTCAATCAAGGAGTGGAATGCTTCGGCCTCCATCTGCGTTCCGCAAAGCTGCGCGATGCGCTGCCTTGCCGCGGTTTTGTAGGGGATATTGTCTTCGACAACGCGGAAAGTACCGCCGAGGTCGAGAAAAATCGCGTTAATATTTTTTTGCATGCGTTATACCCTCCGGATGCGATCAAACGCAACATTCGGACGCTTGGGGAAGAGCTCCTTGAGCTCTGCAAAGTCGAAGATCACTGCGTCCGGACGGTTCTCGTCCGTAATCTTTTCCTTCTTGAGCTTCTCCGGCGTGGTGTAGAGGATGAACATGCCGAATCCTGCGATCTTCGTGCCCTCGATGTCACGCTTGAGGTTGTCGCCGATGTAGACGCAGCGCGCGGGTTCGACGCCGAGGCGCTCGCACGCCATCTGGCTTAGCCGTGGATCGGGCTTGCGGATGCCTTCCACGCAGGAGAGGAGGACCGCACCGAAATATTTCGCGAGATCGTCATGCTCCAGCCAATCCGGGATCTCCTTGGAGGTCACGAGGTTGGAGATGATGCCGAGCTGATAGCCGTTTTCGAAAAGGTCTTTGATGGACTGCGCGCCGTTGGGCGCGACCACGCGGCGTCCGTCCTTGTTGCGGTACTCGATGGTCAGCTCAACCGCGTTTTGCAGGATCTGCTCACGCGGGTATTCCGGTGTGAGCCAGCGCGTCCAGAGTTCGGACTCCGGAGATTCCTGCATCGTCTCAAAACACCATTTGCGATAACCTTCATAGCGGTAATCCAAAAACTTGCAAAACGCGTCCGGATCACCCGATTCGCCGCAGAGCTCAGCAATGCGCTTTCTTGCGCGCGCTTCAAACTCCGCGTCTCGCTCTACCAGGCGGAGCGTACCGCCGAGGTCGTAGAAAACCGCGTCAAATTCCCGTTCCATCCGAAAAAATCCCCCTGTGTTATGCGTTGAGCTGCGGGAAGATATCCAGAAGCTCGGAAATCTTCGTGATCGTGTAATCCGCTTTTTCTTTGAGATCCTGCGGCTCTTTGGCGAGCGTATCCGGCTCGTCGATGCGAACCATCATGGAGAATCCCGCTTCGCGCGTACCCTGCACATCGCGCACGGGGTTGTCGCCGATATAGGCGCATTGTTCCGGCGGCTTGCCGATGGCGCGGCAGGCGAGGTAATAGATCGCCGGGTCGGGCTTGCGCAGGCGCACCTTGGAGGAGAGGATCACGGTCTTAAAGTACCGCGCAACGCCGTCTTCGACCATCCAATCCGGAATCTCCGTTTCGGTGATCGTGTTTGCGATGATGCCCATCGTGTATCCGCGGCGGTCGAGCTCGGCAAGGGTATCCTTGACGTCCGGACGCGCGACACGGCGGCCGTCGTGATCGCGCCAAAGCCGCGTGAGCTTGCCCGCGACAGCGCATACGAGGTCGATGGGGTAGTCTGGCAGCAGATGCTGGGACCAAAGTTCCATTTCAGAGGCGTCGAGCTGACCGTTTTTTGCTGCTTTGCGATAGGCATGCCAGCGTTCGTTGATCTTGCCGAAGAAGGATTCATACGATTCCGTCGCGCCGACGAGCCGCATCATCTCCTGCTCCGCCGCGTCGGAAAACGCCTTGTCCTTGACAACGACCCGCAAGGTATTGCCAATGTCGAAGAAAATGGTGTCGATCATGTTCGATAGCCTCCTGATTATTTTTAAAACGGAAGTTAAGTCAATTCGTTCGATGAGATCGGGCAGTGATGGTACCGTTACGCTTTGTCTGCGCGTGAATAGGAAGCGAGAATGGCCGGAATCTCGGCGAGATCCTTGATGCGTACATCCGGCTCAAGCCCCGTTCCATGCAGGCCTTTATCGCGGTGCGCAATGGCGGGATTGTCGATCAGGATTATCAGCCCGAGGTTTGCGTTCCTAGCTCCGAGGACATCCCTTGAGAGCGTGTCTCCAACGTAGGCGACGTTCTCCGCCTGAACGCATAGTTGGTTGAGCGCGAGATCGAAGATTGCGGGATTCGGTTTTCGAACGCCGGCCTCGCTGGAGAGGATGACGCATTCCATGTACTGCGCGATGCCATACTCCCTTAAGATATGTGGAACGAACGAGGTCGAGATGATGTTGCTGATGATGCCGAGGCGCTTGCCCATTCGGTGCAGCGCTTCCATCGTCTCCGCGACGTGCGG